>JAHEIA010000501.1 GCA_024639625.1 Chromatiales bacterium | reverse complement strand
GGCAACTCGAGCGCCATCCCGCAACCCGGGCACGTGAGCACCGGCGGCGTATACAACGCCGGTCTGCTGACAATGGAGGCCAGCACGATCTCAGGCAACAGCGGGGCCCGCGTCGGCGGGCTGCAAAACAGCTTCGAAGGGGACTCCGACATCAGCAACAGCACCGTCTCCGGCAACAACACCAGTGTGCCGCTCTACGGTGACAGCGGTGGCATCCTCAACGCCGGCACGCTCACCCTGTCCCACAGCACGGTAGCGGACAACCTGGGGAACAACACCGGCGGACTGCAGAATCTTGCCGGCTCGGGACCGATCGCGATGCGCAATACCTTGATCGCGAACAACACCCCCGTGGACTGCTCGGGCGCTTTGATCGCGACCAACCTGAACAACTTCATCGCCGACGGCACCTGCAATGCGCCCTTGTTCGGCACTCCGTTCCTCGGACCGCTGGCGGATCATGGCGGGCCCACCCTGACCCACGCCTTGCTGACAGGCAGCCCGGCGATCGACCAGGCAGACCCGACAGCCTGTGGCGGTCTGCATACCGACCAGCGCGGTCTGCCGCGTCCCCTAGACGGGGATGACGACGGACAGGCAGTTTGCGACATCGGCTCTTACGAGGCTGCGGAAGCGAACACAGCATCGGCGATTACGGTGACGCCGCCTGAGGGACTGGTAACTACGGAACAGGGCGCCGGCACCAGCCTCACGGTGGTACTCGACACCGCGCCCACCGCGGAGGTGACCATCGCCCTGAGCTCCACCGACCCTAGCGAGGGGGTGGTGAGCCCGAGCAGTCTGCTGTTCGATCTCGGCAACTGGGACCTACCGCAAGGGGTGACGCTCAGCGGGGTACGCGACTTGATCCCGGATGGCGACACCGCGTATTTCGTGCAGATCGGCCCCGCCGCCAGCCTCGATCCGTTATACGACGGCGAGACCGGACTCTACGTCTCGGCCACCAACATCGACGATACCTCCAATGCACTGCCTAGCGCATGCAACGGCGGCAGCGATGCGCTGCTACAGAACCTGTTGTTCCCTTTGGGACGAACGACGTGCATGGCAAGCGGATCGATCGTCGCCGGGCCGCACGTCTTCGTGCTGCCCGGCGCGGACGTATTGTTTCAGGCGCCGGTCATCGTCCTGGAAAACGGCTTCCAAGTGGACTCCGAGGGGCAGTTCACCGCCGGCTCGCCCTAGCCGCGCGGGCGGGACAACCGACGCAAGCGGTCCTCTGGATCAGAAGCGACGCGCTGGACGCTCGGGTCTTTCTAGCGCCGAGCAAGCGGCTCCAAAGCGCATGGCCATCCGAGTCATCGGGTATTTGGAACTCCGCCGTTTTGGCGTATGATTGCGCGCCTGTTTGAATCTTTCTGCCGCCGACCCATAGGCTTGAGCATCCCTCGCTTGCGACGCCGATCATGACCGTCCCTCCCCTCCTGCGAACCCGCCTCGGCGGTTGGCTTGCCGCTCTAGGCTTTGTTGTGGTCTGGTATGCGCTTCTTCAGATTGTCGCTCTCTGGGCGTTTGACGTTTCTGTACGTTGGGAAAGCGTACCGAGAGACCTGGCAGCCAACCTCGTACTGGGCGCCATCCTGTACGCGGCGGCACGCAATCTGACCTGGTATCTGCCTGCGGTAGCCAGCCTGCTCGCCGCATTGCACCTGGGAAATGCGGCGAAGATCGCAGTGCTCGGCGGCCCCGCCATGCCCGACGACTTCATGGTCATGGGAAATCTGTTCCTGCTACTGGAGGGCTGGCAACTGCTGGCCGCCGCCGCCATCGTAGCGATCCCGGCCCTGTTGCTGTTCGCCATGATCCAATGGAATCTGCCGCGAACCTGGGTCCTGCTGGGCACTCTGAGCGGCGCGGCCATTTACCTGACCGTTTCGCCCCTGTCGGTCGCGCGCGGGATGGACACCTGGTTCGGCAACGTGGTCTGGAACCAGCGCGGGAACTTCGAAAGCCGGGGTCTGGTCGTCCATCTGCTCCAGGAGACCGCCCGGCATCTCGCCCGGGGTTCCCATCCTCCGACCCAATCGCAGGTCGTCGAGGCGCTCGGCCGTCTCCAACCGCCGCTGGCCGCACCGGCGTCGCTTTCACCGGCCTCCCAGCCCGCACGGAACGTACACATGATCGTTCTCGAATCGTTCTGGGATCCGGCCCTGCTAACCGCCGCCGAGCTGTCGGCGGACCCCCTGGATCCGGAGTTCCGCAAGCTCTGGGCGGAAACCGGTCAGTCCCGGGCGCTGTCCCCGGTGTTCGGCGGCTACACGGCGAATGCCGAGTTCGAAGCGCTTTGCGGTTTTCCGGTGGTCGAGGACTCGGTGTTCTTCGAAGGCGGTCTGCGGCGCGACGTTCCCTGTCTGCCTACGCATCTGGCGCGCGCAGGCTACCGAACCCTGGCCTCGCATCCCAACATCGCCGCGTTCTGGAACCGGGTGAATGCCTATAAGAGGATCGGCTTCGATACCTATTGGTCGAAACGGGATTTCGTCCTCGACGACATGAACCATGTGTTTCTCAGCGATACGTCTCTGTATCGGCAGGTGTTGGAAAAGATCGAGCCTCTGCTCGAAGGGGCCAGTCCGACGTTCAACTACGTCCTGACTTTCTTTGGACACCTGCACTACCAGCTCAACGAGCAACGCCCACTCGTGGTCAAGGCCAATGGGGGGGGTGGGTTGACGGAGGCCTATGCCAACACCATGTACTACAAGTCGCGGGAACTGATGGCCTTCCTGCAGATTCTGCGCGCCCGCGATCCCGAGGCGGTGATAGTCCTGTTC
>JAHEIA010000500.1 GCA_024639625.1 Chromatiales bacterium | reverse complement strand
CGTCCATCAGCACACTGGCCGCCCGCTCCCAGTCAAACTTGACCCTGAACTCGTAACCCTCCAGGTGTTCGAGATGTATCGTAAAACGTCCTTCTTCGGACATGCCGTACCTCCCCGCTCATCATAACTTCTGCCCGCTGCCAAGCAGCGGGATGCCCGCCTCGCGCAGGCCACCGGCCTTACCGATTCTCGGGCTCAAACATACTGGCGTAGGGGTGGGCGTCAAAAAACACCTCCATACCAGCGATTCTACCGGATACGATCTGGAACCAGGCCGCGATGCGCACCAGATCGAGCCCCGGCATCGTCGAAGTCAGGTCGAATATCACACACACATCTGTGCCGTCGACAAAGGTCTTCCTGCGCACTATGCGCTGCAGGATCGGCCCCACCCGACTCAGATCCTCTATGCAAAGGTCGGCCCGCTCGAAGGTTCGCGTTGGCCCCACGTAGCGAAATTCATCGGCGCTGAGGTAGCCCCCCGCGCGTTCGAAATCCCTTTGCTCGACGGCATCGAGGAAGGCCTTCACGAGCGCAACCGCTGCGGTTTCCTGCGCCATTTCGTCAGCGGAAACGCCCACCCGGCCGGCGCGCCCGATCGCTCCCTTCACGTGCTTACGCAGGCCATTTTCGGCATCGCTCATGGAATGCTCCCGGTGGCGCCTGCTGCGGCTCATCCCGGCTGCAGTATCGCGGGCGGCAGGAGCAACGAGATGCTCCAGAACTCGTCCCCCGCTGTTCTCTCCAGCGCAACCAAGGTACCTGGCGAAAAGGCTACGCAAGCAAAGTGCTCGCTGCCGGTGACCAGGCGAGCGACCAACTTGCCCAGCAGCGGCAGATGGCTGCAAACCATCAGGGATCCTCGCACACTCAACAACAACGGCAACACGTCTTCCGGCGAGTCCTTCGGTTTAAGCCCTTTCGCCTCCTCCGCTTCGTCTTGGCGCAATAGGCTTGCAGCCAGGATCTCCGCCGTCTGCCGTGCTCTGGCCTTCCCGCTATGCCAGATATGGTCCACCCGCACGCCTCGCTCCGCTAGGAAACCCGCCAGGTTTTCGATCGCGCTGCGTCCCTGCTGGCTTAACGGGCGATCCGGATCGATCTCCTCGGCCAAGGCGTCCCCGTGCTGGACCAAGAACAACCACTGTCTGTCTTGCATCGCTGCCACCTGTTTTCTGGTGAATTATAGGCGCTCACCGCCTCGTGTATACTCAAACCGCGCCCCAGCGACAATCCGCAACCTTACCGCAGAAACCGCTGCGGGTGCAGCGCTCCGGCGTGTCCCCGCCCCTGAGCTTCCAGCTTGAACGCGACCGCCTTTCCAGCGATTTGCTGCTAGATGCTGACCGGTTCCCTTTGTTTCGACCGACCACCAGCCTGCGGCAAACCCGCCTGCTTGCACCGCCGTTGCCCTGGTTCTTGCGCCGACGGCGAGTCCTGCGTGCCGGAATGCTCGGCAACCAGGCCCGGGACCCTGGCCCGTGCGCAGCACGCGGTTCCGCGGACCGACATCGCGCAAGCGCCCCAACGGGATGCTAGAATTCTCGCCAGTCAACCCGAATCGCTTGGTGGAGGTCTCCATGAAAGCCGTGCTCATGCCTGCTGTCGGACCTGCCGACGTTCTTCAACTGCAAGAGGTCCCCGAACCCCAGATACGTACGCCGACACAGGTCAAGGTGCGGCTGCACGCAGCCGGCGTCAACCCGGTCGACACCAAGGTGCGCAAGCGGGGCCTGTTCTACCCGGACGCGCTGCCGGCGATCCTCGGCTGCGATGGCGCCGGCGTGGTAGAAGCCGTAGGCAGCAGTGTGACGCGCCTTGCACCAGGGGACGAGGTCTGGTTCTGCAATGGTGGGATCGGCGGTGATCCGGGCAATTATGCGGAGTACACGGTAGTGGACGAAGGAGTCGCGCGTTTGAAACCGAAGCGATGGAACTTCGAGCAATCGGCCGCGGCCCCCTTGGTCTTGATCACAGCCTGGGAGGCCTTGTTCGACCGGGCGCAATTGAACGCCGGAAAGACGGTGCTGGTTCACGCCGGAGCGGGCGGCGTGGGGCATGTCGCAATCCAGCTCGCAAGACTCGGTGGTGCTCGGGTATGTACCACCGTGAGTACGCAGGAGAAAGCGGATTTTGCACGCTCTCTCGGGGCCGAGTATTGCATCCTGTACCGAGACCAGACCTTTATCCAGGCAATCGGGCGCTGGACAGAGGGCCGGGGCGTCGATATCGCGCTTGACACCATCGGCGGCGAGGTGTTTCAGCAAACCCTGTCGGCAGTCGCCCATTATGGCGACATTGTGACCTTGCTCGACCCGGGTACGGATGTACAGTGGGTCGACGCCCGCAATCGCAATCTGCGTGTCGGGTTCGAGCTCATGTTGACTCCGATGGTCCGCGATCTGCCGCAGGCGCGGGCCCATCAGGGCGAGATCCTGGACCGCTGCGCGGCCTGGATCGACGAGGGCAAGCTGCAAATCGAGCTAGCCGATGTTCTGCCCCTGGAACAAGCAACCCAGGCCCATCTGCGCATCGAGGAGGGGCACATTCAGGGCAAGCTGGTGCTGAAAACCAGCTGAACAACCGATGCCTTTAGGACATCCACGGCGCGGCACGAGACGGCGTCGGCTGCCGATCAGGTTGCTCTGCGCCGCCGCGATTTGCCTGCAGCAACTCGCACACGCCGATGCCTCGGGATATTTCCACGAAGCCGCCCAGGACCTGGGTATCGATTTCCGCCACTTCAACGGGATGTCCGGCGAATACTATCTGCCCGAAATCATGGGCTCCGGTGGGGC
>JAHEIA010000499.1 GCA_024639625.1 Chromatiales bacterium | reverse complement strand
AGTCATACCCGGGCGCAGCAACAGATCCCTATTATCCACCGAGAGCAAGGTCTCGTAGGTAACCACCCCATCGACGGTCTCCGGCGCGAAACGTACTTCTTCGATCACGGCCGAAAAACGCTGGTTCGGATGCGCGTCGACCGTGAAGCTGGCGCGCTGCCCCTCGCTCACCATGCCCACGTCGGCTTCGTCCACGGCCACGTGAAGCTCCATCTGAGACAGATTCTCCGCCAGAACGAACAACACCGGAGTCTGCAGCGAGGCCGCCACCGTCTGCCCGGGCTCGATCTGGCGTTTGAGTACAATGCCATCGATCGGGGCGCGGATCACGGCCTTCGCCAGATCCGTCTCTTGGGCATCCAGAGTGGCTTGCGCCACGGCGATCTGGGCGTCGGCGCTCGCCTCGCCGGCCTGCGCCCTTGCGTAGGCAGCCTTCGCGGACTCCAGTTCCTCTTGCGAGCACATCTCCTTGCGCGCCAGCTTGGCGCAACGTTCCCATCGCAGGCGTGTTTCCAGCACCGTGGCCTGCGCTTCGCGCAGCTTGGCCTTGGCCGTTTCGAGTGTGGCGCGGGCCTGGATGACCTGCGCCTGGAGCCGGTCGGTGTTCAGCTTCGCCAGGACCTGGCCGCGCTTTACGCGCTGATTGAAATCCGCGTCTACTCGCTCGATGGTCCCCGAGATCTCGGTGCCTACCTCGACTTGGTTGACCGGTTCCAGGGTTCCGGTGGCGGTCACAAGAACCGTCAGCGCGCCCCTACTCGCGGCGGCGGTGGTAAACTGGACAGTCCCCGAGTCCTCGCCGGCGAAGAAGACCGCGAACGTGATGCCAGACGCGATCGCCAAGGCAGCCGCCAGCCAGAGGACCGTGCGTGTCCATCGGCGCTTGCTTGGTCGATCCATGCCCAGAACCTGGTCGATGTCCGTACTGGCGCTGGAGGTCTCTTCACTCATGGGGGTCTCTGCCTTGGGGGACTTCACATGTTCGCCTCTTCATTCTAACCCGCTCACGGAAAATTCAGCGTTCTGTGTCCTGTCCACCATCGGACCGGACCAGCCGTCTCTCGGTTCCGTCCGGCCCCGTCCGCGGGGCAAGGCAAAAGCGTCTGCCTGCTCTCGGGGCCGCGACCGGGGCCTGCTGCGGCGACCAAAGCACTCAAGAACTCGCTCTGTGACCCCCAAATGCCGTAAAGTTTTGGCCGCGCGATCCGCCGCGGCACGTGGACAGGTACGCGGCATGCTCTATCCGACCGTTCCCATACGAGACACCTTGCAGGAGTTCTGGCCCCGACGATGGACGCACTGATCGAAGTGCAGGAACTGCAGAAGTCCTACCCCGGCGTGCTTGCCGTGGACGGGGTCAGTTTCAGCGTGCCGCGCGGAAGCTGCTTCGGACTGCTGGGTCCGAACGGGGCCGGGAAGACGACCACCATGGAGATGCTCGAAGGCATCACGACGCCGAGCGGAGGCAGCGTCCACTACAAACGCCGGGAGCTGGACCGCCGCTACCGTGAGGAGATCGGGATCCAGTTCCAGGCCACTGCGCTGCAGGATTTCCAGACGGTTCGCGAATCCCTGCGCATGTTCGCTGCGCTTTACCAGCGCAAGGCCAACCTAGACCTCTTGGTGTCCCTGTGTCAGCTAGGGGAGTTTCTCGATCGAGACACCCGCAGACTCTCCGGCGGCCAACGCCAACGACTGCTGCTCGCGATCGCACTGGTCAACGATCCGGAGCTGATCTTCCTGGACGAACCCACAACCGGGCTCGACCCACAATCCCGGCGCAATTTCTGGTCCCTCATCGAGGACATCAAGGCCGCCGGGAAAACGGTCCTGCTGACCACCCATTACATGGAGGAGGCCCAACGCCTGTGCGACGAGGTTGCGATCATTGACCGCGGACGCATCGTGGCCCAGGGCCCCCCCGACGCCTTGGTCCGGGATCATTTTCCGTCCGCTGTAATACGCATCCCGCTAGCGGCACTACCCGACCCGACCCGGCTTCCCGACGGCGCGGCGCGGCGCAACGCCTCGCTCGAGATCTTCACCGACGACGTCACCCGCAGCATCGCGGAGCTGGAGTCCCTGCATGCGGACCTTACCGAACTCAAGGTGTCGTCGCCGACCCTGGAAGACCTGTTCCTCGAGCTGACCGGACACCAATTGCGGGGTTGACCATGCTGCAGCGTATCGCCGCCATCGTCCGCGCACGGCTGCGGGAGTTCTATCGCGACAAGGCGTCGCTGATGTGGAACATCGCGATGCCGCTGCTGATCGTCGGCGGATTCGCGTTCATCTTCTCGGGCGACCCTGAAGACCTGCTGAAGGTCGGCCTGCTCAACGGCGGGGGCGACGACTCGCCCTTTCTGAGCACCCGCTACGTGCAGTGGATTCCCGTGCAGAACCAGAACGCCGCGCTTACGAAGGTCCAGCGTCACCAGCTGGACATGCTGTTGGACCTGGGGGACGAGCCGCGCTACTGGGTCAACATCCACTCGGCCAAGGGATACATGGCGGAGCAGTTGCTGCGCGCGAGCTACGCTAGCGACCAAGCGATGCCGACCCGGGAGACCGTGGCGGGCAGGGACATCCGCTACGTCGACTGGGTCATGCCGGGTGTGCTGGGTATCAACATGATGTTTTCCTGCCTCTGGGGGGTAGGCTGGGTGGTGGTGCGCTACCGCAAGAACGGTGTCCTGCGCCGGCTGCAGGCTACGCCGCTCACCGCGTTCGAGTTCCTCACGGCCCAAGTGGTGGCGCGCTTGCTGATCATCAGCGTTGTGACCGCAGTGGTTTTCGTCGGCGCCGACC
>JAHEIA010000089.1 GCA_024639625.1 Chromatiales bacterium | reverse complement strand
AAGTACGTCGTGCCGATCGTTCCGGATGAGGCGCGCACCTTCGGCATGGAGGGTATGTTCCGCCAGCTGGGCATCTATTCCTCCGTGGGCCAGCTCTACGAACCGGTCGATGCAGACCAGGTTATGTACTATCGGGAAGACAAGAACGGTCAGATCCTCCAGGAGGGTATCAACGAAGCGGGAGCCATGTCCTCGTGGATTGCCGCGGCCACCGCCTATGCCAACCACGGCATCAGCATGATCCCGTTCTACATCTATTACTCCATGTTCGGTTTTCAGCGCGTGGGGGACCTGGCATGGGCGGCGGGGGACATGCAGGCCAGGGGGTTTCTCCTCGGCGGCACCGCGGGACGGACCACCCTCGCCGGCGAGGGTCTGCAGCACCAGGACGGCCACAGCCAGATCCTGGCATCCACCATCCCCAATTGCATCGCCTACGATCCAACCTTTGCGTACGAGCTGGTGGTGATTTTGCAGGATGGTCTGCATCGGATGTATCAAGAGAAGGAGAATGTTTTTTACTACGTCACCGTGATGAACGAGAACTACATCCAGCCGGCAATGCCGGAAGGGGTGGAGGAAGGCATAAGGCGCGGCATCTACCCGTTGCGCAAGGGGGGGCGCAAGAAGAATCGGGTGCAACTGCTGGGGAGCGGCACCATCCTGCGCGAGGTGCTCGCAGCCGCGGAACTACTGGAGAGCGAATGGGGGGTCTCTGCCGATGTCTGGAGCGTGACCAGTTTCAACGAGCTGCGCCGGGACGGCATCGACGCGGAACGCTGGAACCTGTTGCACCCGGAAAATGCGCCACGCAGATGCTATGTCGAGCAGCAATTGGCGGAAAACGATGGACCGGTTGTCGCGGCCACGGATTATATGCGCGCCTACGCGGATCAGATCCGGCCCTACCTCGGTGGACGGCGCTATTCGGTGTTGGGCACGGATGGCTTCGGGCGCAGCGACATGCGCGCCCAATTGCGCAAGCACTTCGAGGTGAATCGCCATTATGTGGTTTTGGCGGCGCTCAAGGGATTGGCTGAAGAGGGCCGGGTCGCTTCGACGCTGGTCAGCGAGGCGATCGCCAAGTACCGGATCGATCCGGACAAGCCGAATCCGGTCACAGTCTAGATTGGGAAGCAACTTGCGTGCTGCCGAGCGGGCGGTACGGCGGAGATCACACAGTGGGAACCGAATCTGAAGTGCGTTTGCCGGACATCGGGGATTTCTCCGATGTGGACGTGATCGAGATCCTGGTGTCACCGGGCGATCAGGTGCGCAAGGACGACTCCTTGATCACCTTGGAGAGCGACAAGGCGACCATTGAAATCCCTGCGCCGAGGGCCGGAACCGTCAAGCGGGTCAAGGTGGCCATCGGCGACAAACTCAATCAAGGCGACCTGATTCTGCTGCTGGAGGAAGGGGATGCTGCGCCAGCGCCGGCGGAGGCGGCCGCCACGGCAGCATCCTCGCCGCCGGCGACGCCCGCATCTGGTGCCGAGCCGACAGCCGTCGCCGATGCGGAGACCGAGGTGCGCTTGCCCGACATCGGTGAGTTCTCCGAGGTGGACGTGATCGAGGTACTGGTCGCCCCGGGCGACCGGGTGAAGATGGATGACTCTTTGATCACCCTAGAGAGCGACAAGGCGACCATGGAGATCCCGTCGCCGCACACCGGGGTGATCACACGGGTGGACGTGCAGGTTGGCGCCAAGGTGAGCAAGGATATGCTGCTCCTGAGCATGCAGGTCGAGCAGGCAGCCGCGACCGAGGAGGCGGCGTCCCTGACGCCTGCGCCGGCCGCCGAAGAGGTGGAGTCCGCGCAGGCGCCGGCTGCCGAGGCGAAGCCGGGCGCGGCAAGGCGTCTGCCGGGGGAGAAAGAACCGCAGCATCCGCCCGTGTTGCCGCGGCCCGCAGACATGATGGCGATCGCGCGCGGGCGCAAGCCGCATGCCAGCCCTTCGGTGCGGCGCTTTGCCCGCGAGCTAGGGGTGGACCTGATGCGGGTGAACGGCTCGGGTGCAAAGGGCCGAATCGCCAAGGAGGACGTGCAGCGATTCGTCCAGGCGGCGCTGCGCGGTTCGGCTCCTCCTGCTTCGGCCGTTGGACCACTGGCCCTGCCGAGCGTCCCGCAGGTGGACTTCGAGAAGTTCGGCGAGGTCGAAGTGCGCCCGCTAGGCCGCATCCAGAGGGTGAGCGGAAGCCGTTTGCACGCCAGCTGGCTGAACGTACCCCACGTGACCCAGTTCGACGAGGCAGACATTACCGATCTCGAGGCCTTCCGCCAGCAGCAAAAGACCGCCGCGGACGAGGCAGGTGTGCGCTTGACCCTGTTCCCTTTCCTGCTCAAGGCCTGTGCGCGTGCGCTGCACGATATGCCGGAGTTCAACAGTTCCCTCGCCGCCGACGGAGAGCATATGGTCTACAAGAAGTATTGCCATATCGGGGTGGCGGTGGATACGGCGAACGGTTTGTTGGTGCCTGTGATCCGCGATGTGGACCAGAAAGGGGTGTTTCAGCTTGCGCGTGAACTGGCCGAGGTGAGCGCGCGAGCGCGGGATGGGAAACTGACCCCCAATGACATGCAGGGCGGGTGTTTCTCGATCTCCAGCCTGGGGGGGATCGGGGGAACCGCCTTCACTCCGATCGTAAATACCCCGGAGGTTGCGATCCTCGGTGTTGCTCGGTCGTCCATGAAGCCGCTGTGGAATGGAACCGATTTCGCGCCGCGCCTGATGTTACCGCTCGCGCTGTCCTACGACCATCGAGTGATCGATGGGGCCCAAGGGGTGCGGTTTACCACTCTGCTTGCCGGGTTGCTGTCCGACCTGCGCCGCTTGCTGCTATAACTATCGGGAGCGATGGCGGCGTCAGGCAGATTGCCCGCCGAGTTTCCATGGCCAACCGGGCGCCGCGTACAATTCCGGATCACTGCTGAACGGACCGAAGAGAGAACCATTATGACGAATCTGGTCGAGGTCAAGCTTTCCGATATCGGCGACTTCGCCTCGGTGGGTATCATCGAGGATCTGGTATCCCCGGGCGGTAGAGTGCGGGCGGAAGACCCTCTGCTGACCCTGGAGGTGCCCTCTACCCATTCCGGCCTGGTGAAAAAGGGAGGGGTGAAAATCGGCGACACGGTAAGCCAAGGCGACGTTCTTCTCGCTGTGCAGCGACAGGCGCCTGAGGCGGCGACAGAAGCCTCAACGGACGAGGCAAGCGGAACCGGACCTGCCCCGGCCTCTGGCCCGGTGACCGGCTCGGCGGAGTTGCACGTCGAGGTCGTGGTCCTCGGTGCGGGTCCGGGAGGCTATACCGCCGCTTTCCGCGCCGCGGATCTAGGAAAGCAGACGCTTTTGATTGAGCGTTACGCCGACCTCGGTGGGGTGTGCCTGAACGTGGGTTGTATCCCCTCCAAGGCGCTATTACACGTGGCGCAGATCCTCGACGAAGCGCGGGAGATGAGCCATATGGGAGTCAGCTTTGGCGAGCCAGAGGTAGATCTGGATCAGCTGCGTTCGGGCAAGGACAGGGTCGTGAAACGTCTTACCGGAGGACTTGCCGCACTCGCCAAACAGCGCAACGTGGAGGTCGTGCAAGGCACGGGCAGGTTCGAGAGCCCGAACCGGATCAGCGTGAAGACCGCGCAGGGGCAGGTCTTGGTGAACTTCGATCATGCAATCATCGCCTGTGGCTCCAGCCCGGTGCAGATTCCTGGTTTCCCGAACGAAGACCCTCGTCTGATGGATTCCACCGCGGCGCTAGCTTTGTCCGAGGTGCCGAAAAAGCTATTGATCGTCGGCGGCGGCATCATCGGCCTGGAGATGGCCACGGTCTATGCCGCCCTGGGTAGCCGGATCGATGTCGTCGAACTGCAGGACGGCCTGATACCGGGGTGCGATCGGGACCTGGTGCGCCCGCTGCAGAAGCGGATCGAGAAGCGCTACCACCGCATCATGCTCGGCACAAGGGTCAACGAGATCAAGGCCCAGAAGAACGGGCTCAAGGTGGTCTTTGAGGGCAAGGGCGCGCCGGATTCTGCGATCTACGACAAGGTGCTGGTGGCGGTAGGTCGGCGCCCCAATGGCAAGCTGGTCGGCGCCGAGATGGCTGGCGTGCACGTAGATGAGGCTGGTTTCATCCCCGTCGACCAGCACCAGCGCACCAATGTGCCGAATATATATGCCATTGGCGACGTGGTGGGAAATCCGATGCTGGCGCACAAGGCGACCCACGAGGCCAAGGTGGCGGCGGAGGTCATCGCTGGGCTTCCCGCCCTGTTCGATCCCATGACCATCCCTTCGGTCGCCTATACGGATCCCGAGGTCGCCTGGATGGGTTTAACCGAAACCGAGGCGAAGGCAAAGGGCATCGCCTACGAGAAGGGCGCGTTCCCCTGGGCGGCCAGCGGGCGGGCCTTGGGTATCGGACGTGACGAGGGCTTGACCAAGGTGTTGTTCGATCCGGAGAGCAAACGCATCCTGGGTGCCGGCATTGTCGGGATCAACGCAGGCGAGTTGATCGCCGAAGCGGTGCTCGCCCTGGAGATGGGGGCCGACGCGGAGGATATCGGGTTGAGCGTCCATCCTCACCCCACGCTCAGTGAGACCCTGTGCTTTGCCGCCGAGATGGCCGAAGGGAGCATCACCGATCTGATGCCGCCGCGCAAGCGCAAATAAGCCTGCGTTCGACAAGGGCGGCCCTGGCCGGTTTGCTCACGCCGGTGGACTGCCGAAGCTGTCGGCGACAATGTCCAGCGTGGATCTGTGGTTTCGCGAATACGGGGAGCGCACCGCGGCGCGTCCGCCGATGCTCCTGCTCCATGGCCTGTTCGGTTCCAGCGCCAACTGGCACACGATCGCCCGCCAATTGGAGACCGAATACCGGGTGATCGTCCCGGATCTGCGCAATCACGGACGCTCTCCTCATGCGGATGCCATGACCTATCCGGATATGGCGGCGGACGTCGTGGCGCTGCTGCGGCGCCTGGACTCGGATCGGGCTATCCTGCTGGGCCACAGTATGGGGGCGAAGGTCGCCATGTGGATTGCCCTTCGGCAGCCTGCGATGGTCGAGCGTCTGGTAGCCGTGGACATGGCGCCCGTGAGCTACCCGGATCGCTTCGGCGCGGTTTTCGCGGCGCTGGATGCCGTCGATCCGAACCGGATCGGCGGTCGTTCCGAGGCCGACCGGGTCCTCGCACAGTTCCTGGACGATTCCAGAGCGCGCCAGTACCTTTTGCAGTCGCTTGTCTTGCGCAGCGGACGTTGGGTCTGGCGCATGAACCTGGCCGCTTTGCGGTCCGCGCTGCGGTCGCTTCTAGACTACCCGGAGCTGGCATCCGGAATCCAGTTTCCGGGACCGGCGTTGTTTGTTTACGGCGCCGATTCCCCTTACGTCACAGCCGCGGAGCAGGCCGCGATTCGGCAGCACTTTCCGCTGGCCCGCTTGCGCGCCGTGGCGGGTGCGGGACACTGGGTCTATGCGGACCAGCCCCAGGCCTTCCTGGCCGCGCTATGGCGTTTCTTGCGTTAGGCAGGCCTCGGGCTTCCAGGTGAGCGCCCAGGTGCCTGAGCGGGCCGGTTTTCGGTGCCCTGGGGTTGTTTGTGGTTGCCTGCGGTCTGCGCCGGGACTTCCCGGACCTGGCCCGCGACTCCCGACACAGGGCGAACCCTCCCGGTACGCGGAAAAATCCCCGAGCCTGGTCCCTGTCCAATCAGTATAATGCCGCTTTTCGGCCGTCCGGCCGATCCCATCGAGACTGGAATAGCGGAGCATACTCCATGGCAGACGCGCGGGTAGAAAAGGTGGTTCTGGCGTATTCGGGGGGGTTGGATACCTCGGTCATTCTGAAATGGTTGCAGGAGACCTATCGCTGCGAGGTGGTGACCTTTACGGCGGATATCGGCCAGGGAGAGGAGGTGGCGCCGGCGCGTGCCAAGGCCGAGGCGGCAGGTATCGAAGAAATCTATATCGAAGATCTGCGCGAGGAGTTTGTGCGCGACTTCGTCTATCCCATGTTTCGGGCGAACGCGATCTACGAGGGCGAGTATCTGTTGGGTACCTCGATCGCTCGTCCCCTGATTGCGAAGCGGTTGGTTGAAATTGCCAACGAGACGGGTGCCGATGCGATATCCCATGGAGCGACGGGAAAAGGTAACGATCAGGTCCGCTTCGAGCTGGGGGCCTATGCCCTCAGGCCGGATGTACGGATCATTGCTCCGTGGCGTGAATGGGATCTGTTGTCGCGGGAAAAGCTTTTGGCCTATGCAGAGCGCCACGGCATCCCAGTGGAGATGAAGCGGGACGGAAGCAAGTCGCCCTATTCGATGGATGCCAATCTTTTGCATATCTCCTACGAAGGGTATGACCTGGAGGACCCATGGAACGAACCAGCGGAAGACATGTGGCGTTGGACAGTCGCCCCGGAGCAGGCCCCGGATCGTCCCACCTACATTGAATTGGGTTTTGCCGCGGGCGACATCGTTGCCCTCGACGGGGTCAGCATGAGCCCGGCCACGGTACTGACCACGTTGAACCGGATCGGTGGGGAGCACGGCATCGGCCGGGCGGATATCGTGGAAAACCGCTATGTGGGAATGAAGTCTCGCGGCTGCTACGAAACCCCTGGCGGCACGATCATGCTCAAGGCGCACCGCGCCATGGAGTCACTGACGCTCGATCGGGAGGCCGCCCACCTCAAGGATGAGCTCATGCCGCGCTATGCGGAGTTGATCTACAACGGCTATTGGTGGAGCCCCGAGCGGGAGATGCTGCAAGCGGCCATCGACCAAACCCAAGGGGTCGTCAACGGTGTGGTGCGGCTGAAACTCTACAAAGGAAACGTGCTGGTGGTGGGGCGCCGATCGGAGACGGACAGCCTGTTCGATGAGTCGATCGCGACATTCGAGGAGGACCGTGGGGCCTACGACCAAAAGGACGCCACGGGTTTTATTCGCCTCAACGCTCTGCGTATGCGCGTGGCCGCCGCACGCAGGCGCTGAACGGATCGCGGCTGGGCCCCGCGCTTGCAGCCCGTGACTGGATAGGGGTGGCGCCCCTCAGGCCTCGGCGCCGAGTCGGCGTGCCCTTTCCCAGCGGCCGGCGGTCTCTTCGGCGAGGGTGCTAGCGTGCGCGTCGGCGTTGGCCTCGGGCCAGCCCTGGATATGGTGGCCGACGATCTCCGTCAGCGCCTGTACGTGGTCTGATCGATCGTTCAGGGCGGGAATATAGGCAAAATTCTTGCCCCCAGAGCCAAGAAAATAGGCCCGATTCTCCACCGCTATCTCCTCCAGGGTTTCCAGACAATCGGCGGAAAACCCAGGGCACAGCACCTGCACGCTCTCCAGGCCTTCCTTTCCCCATGCCTTGAGCAGATGGTCGGTATAGGGTTTCAGCCACTCCTTGGTCCCGACGCGGGACTGAAAGCCCACCTGCCAGGTTTCCTCCGGCAACGCCAAGCGTTCGGCGACTAGGCGTGCAGTCTTCTGGCAGTGGCAGTAGTAGGGGTCTCCACCTCGGAAATAGTCTTGCGGGATGCCGTGAAAGGAGAACAACAGGCGCTCGGCTTGGCCATGTTCCGCCCAATGTTCGCGCACCGAGTCCGCCAGGGCTTCAATGTAGGCCGGGTGGTCGTGGTACTGATTGACGAAGCGCAGCTCCGGTATCCAGCGCCAACGACGGAGTTCTTCGGTGACCGCATCGAATACCGAGGCGGTGGTGGTGGCCGAGTATTGGGGGTACAACGGCAGCACCAGTACGCGGTGGGCGTTGGCGCTATGCAATGCCTCCAGGCCCGACACTATCGAGGGGTTCCCGTAGCGCATCGCCAGCGCCACTTTCACCGGACCGATCCCGCGCTCCGCCAAAGCCGATTCCAGGGCCGCTGCCTGACGTCTCGCGAAATCGAGCAGCGGCGAGCCGCGGTCCGTCCACACCTGACTGTAGGCATGAGCCGATCGTTTCGGCCGCACGCGCAGGATGATCCCGTGCAGGATGATCATCCAGAGTGCTCGCGGCATCTCGATGACCCTGGGGTCGCTGAGAAACTCTGCGAGGTAGCGGCGGACTGCGGCGACCGAAGGTGCGTCTGGGGTGCCCAGGTTCACCAGCAGCAGTCCGAGAGTCTCGCCATCGTCGTGCCGGAATTCGCTTTCGTTGCGGTATTTCATTGCTGAGCATCGGGTTGCTTGATCAATCGCCGGCGAGGCGCATGCGCGCCTCTACCCGGGTGCTGATCAGGATAGACCTATTGAGGATTTTAGGGTAGAGCCGCCACAGCCGCTCGACCTGAAGCGGCGTTTTGCGCGCGGCTAGCTCCAATCGATGGCGGCGCGTGCTGGGCAGGTGTTGCAGTGCCAACAATTGGGCGGCGCGCTGCTGGGAATACGCGAGCGCCAGTCGGCCCTGAGTCCTGTCTTGCCACCTCTCGTGCCAAGGCAGTTCGGGAAACTCAGCGGCCGAAAGGCGCCTGGCCGTCGCCCCGGACCCGGGGGCAATCTCCACGCCCATCCCCTGTCCGGGGGCGTCCCGCAGGAACCACCGGGCCTCCGCCGGATCGCCGGCGGCGCTGCGGAACGCTTCTTCCAGCGCGCCTTCTGCGATCCCGCTGTCGCGGGCGTCGGTGGCTATTCCAGCCACGGCTTGCCAGCGCGGAGCGTTCGGTACCTGCAATAGATGCTCTTCGACCGCGGTGGCCAACAGCGCCAGGGGGTATCGACTGCCGTGATCCAGCAACCATAGCTCGCATCGGTCGTGCTGGGGAAAAGGCACGCGACTGTGCATCTCCTCGAGCCGGCTCACCAGCCTCCGCGCCGCCGGGATCATCTCACAGTTGTTGAGGATCGGATTGAGCCGTACCTTGGTCAGCCCGCGGCGCGGGCTCCAGTTGCCGAAGCGAAAGAATACCCGAGTCCCCCGGGCCCCCGAGGTGCCCCACAAGTTGCTCGGATAGTCGGCGCTCACCTGAATCTCCCAATACTGCCCGTCCAGGCTCAAGCCGACTGCGTCGCTCATGCGAGCGATCTGCAACAACCCACACCATGGGGAGACCAAACGGCGGCTGTAGCAATGAGTATCGGTT
>JAHEIA010000088.1 GCA_024639625.1 Chromatiales bacterium | reverse complement strand
ACCAGATCCACCATCATGCGCAAACCTTTGTTCTGCGCATGGTCGACCGCCATGCGCAGCTGCTCTTCGGGCGGCAAAGTGGAATCGGAGTCCAGCAGAAGAGGATTCAGCGCGAAATAATCTGCGATCGAATACAGGCTGCCCGACTTCCCCGGCAACTGGACCGGATTGACGAAGATCCAGTCGAAACCCATATCCGCCGCACGATCGATATGCGGTCCCCAATCCGTGCATTGACCTGCCAGGAGCGGGAAAAGGTTATAGATACGCACGCTATCCCCAAAAAAGATCAGTTACTTCAGTATGGCTACGGCCATAGCCGACCGCCGGCCGCCGGCCGGGCAGATCGGTGGTCGAGCGCGCGACCCGGGTCGACACCACGGCTGCCAGCGGTCAAACGGGCCGGCACGAGGGCTCGCTGTCCGCGGCAACACAGGGAGATCTTACTCTCGGCCACTACAATTTGCTATATTATCGTCAGCTAATACTTTACAGTGGCCCGGAAAATTGAGAACCCTTCCGCCGGCGGCACAGTGATAACAGGCCCTAGTTTCCCATGCTCAGCTTTCACGCAACCGTTCTCAACCTCCACCAGCCTCTAGGCAACCTGGAAGACCTGCTCGCAGCCAAGGATTGGGAGGCGAAGGAGATCTTGTACGCGATCGATCGCATTCCGCGGGCGCTGTCCGGTTACGAAGACCTGGCGCGAGTCCACCTCGCCTGTTCGGGCACCCTGCTGGAGACCCTGTCGAATCCCGCTCTCCAGGCTCGGGTGTACGGGACAGTGAAATGCGGAGACCTGCTGTGGAAACTGCGCAATCCGGCGCTCGAGCTCCTGGCGACGGGCTACTATCACCCGGTACTGCCGCTGATCCCCGAGGCGGATCGGGAGGAGCAGATCCTGCGCTGGTTCGGTATCGCGCAACACCTGTTCGACCGCTCCCGTTTCCAGGGCTTCTGGCCGCCGGAGATGGGATTCGCCATGGAGTTGATCCCGCTCCTCAAGCGCTTGGGCTTTCGCTATGTGCTGGTGGACAGCGAGCGGGTGGAACCGATCACCCCGATGAGTTGGCAGGAACTTCGCTATCGCCCGCACATCGCATCGTTCGGCGGCGAGGAGATCATCGTCGTCGTACGGGACCGGGACCTGTCGAACTCGCAGGAATCCGGCATGGACGCGGATTGGTTTATTCACGAAGTCGGAGAGCGCACCAAATTCTGCGATTTTCCGCCGCTGGTAACCACCTGCAGCGACGGCGACAATGGAGGCTGGTTCCGCAATACGGACTGGGCAGCCAACTTCTGGGGAGCCTTCTATCTTCCCTTGGTAGACCGGGTGCGGGCAGGCAGCAGCGTTGCGCCGACCTTCATCCACGACTACTTGGACCGATTCGGCGCCCATGGCGAGGTGATGGTGCACACGGGCGCATGGAATACCGGGGAGCACGATGGCACGGGATTTCTCCAGTGGACCGGTTCTCAGGAGCAGCAAGACGCGCTGAAGCAAGTCGCCGAGGTCAGTAAGGCAATCCACGATCTGCGCTGGAAGCATGGGCAGCGCGGGTGGCCGGACCGAGACGCTGCGGCGCTTCTCGAGGAGGCCATGTGGCACCTGCTAAAGGCGGAAACCAGCTGCCATTTCTATTGGGGGGCCGCATGGGTGCCGCGCTGCCGACAGGAACTCAGCGCGGCGGAGGGCTTCTTGCAGGAAGTCCGTGACAGAGGGAACCCCTAGGCGCCCAAGTGGGCCCCCGTCGCGCCGCGGGCACAACTTCCCGCTGGCCCTCTCGCGACAGAGACGCCTTCGGGCGACACCTAACTTACAGGATGAGCCGATGACGACCCGGAAGATCAACGAAGACCTGCGCAAGATCGCCGAAGCCAGGCACCACGACCCCTGTGCGGTCCTCGGCAGGCACGTGGAAGGCGACCAAGTCGTGGTGCGGGTCCATTTCCCCAATTGCACCGAGGTTACGATCGCCGATGGCGGGTTCCCAATGGAGCGGATTGAGGGCACCGATATCTTCGAATGGCGCGGTGAGGCCGACCAAGTACCTCAGGGTTATCGTCTGATCTGGAAGGACACCGACCACCACGAGCACCTGACTCACGACCCCTACAGTTTCGCGCCCCAGCTTTCCGACTACGACCTGCATTTGTTCGGCGAGGGTAAGCACTGGCACGCCTACCGGATCCTCGGCGCCCACCCGAAGGTGGTAGACGAAGTAGCAGGGATCCTGTTTGCGGTCTGGGCGCCCAATGCGGGGCGCGTCAGCGTGGTTGGCGACTTCAACCGCTGGGATGGGCGAGCGCACCCGATGCGCGTGCGCGGCGGCAGTGGCGTCTGGGAGCTGTTCATACCGGAACTCGGCCCCGGCACCTTGTATAAATTCGAGATTCGGAATCGGAACTCCGGTGAGATCCTCCTCAAGTCCGACCCCTATGGCCAGGCATTCGAGCAACGCCCGAAGACCGCGTCCATCGTCACCAGTGCGTCGCCGTTCGAATGGCACGACCAGGACTGGATGGCGGCGCGCGAGAAGTCGGACTGGTTGCACAACCCGATATCCGTCTACGAGGTACATCTCGGGTCCTGGCAGCGCGGCTGGGAAGGCGAGTTTCTCAATTACCGGGAACTGGCGAAGCGCCTGGTCGAGTACGTCCAGGAGATGGGGTTCACCCATATCGAGCTGCTGCCCATCACCGAACATCCCTACGACCCGTCCTGGGGCTACCAGACCACCGGCTATTATGCGCCGACCAGCCGTTTCGGCTCGCCGGAGGACTTTCGCTGGTTCGTCGATTACTGCCACCGCCACGGTATCGGGGTGTTTCTCGACTGGGTACCCGCACATTTCCCGAAAGACGCCCATGGTCTCGCCCGCTTCGACGGCGAACCTTTGTACGAGCACGCGGATCCGCGGCGCGGCGAACACCTGGACTGGTCGACCCTGATCTACAACTACGACCGCCACGAAGTAAAGAATTTCCTGCTCTCCAACGCCCTGTACTGGTTGCAGGAGTTCCATCTGGACGGCTTGCGGGTGGATGCCGTGGCGTCGATGCTGTATCTCGATTATTCGCGCACCGAGTGGATCCCCAACCAGTACGGGGGGCGCGAAAACCTGGAGGCGATCGAGTTCCTGCGCGAGATGAACACCGTTGTACACGGCGAGCAGCCGGGTGTCCTGATCATGGCCGAAGAGTCCACCGCCTGGCCGCAGGTGACCCGTCCCACCTATCTCGGGGGGCTAGGTTTCAGCATCAAGTGGAACATGGGGTGGATGAACGACACCCTGGAGTACATCTCCTTGGACCCGATCTACCGCCACTACCACCACGGCGAGTTGACCTTCAGTATGATCTACGCGTTCACGGAGAATTTCCTGCTGCCGTTCTCCCACGACGAGGTCGTGCACGGCAAGGGATCGATGCTGAACAAGATGCCGGGCGACGAATGGCAACGCTTTGCCAATCTCCGCCTGCTCTATACCTACATGTTCACCCACCCGGGCAAGAAGCTCCTGTTCATGGGCACGGAATTCGCCCAAGGAACGGAGTGGGATGCCACACGGGTGCTCGACTGGTACACCCTCGACTACCCGTTCCACCAAGGCGTGCAGCGGTCGGTAAAAGATCTGAACCGATTGTACACGGGCTCCGCCCCTTTGCACCGGCACGACTTCAAAGACGATGGATTCGAATGGATCGACTGTAACGATGCACAGAACTCCGTACTCGTCTATCAGCGCAAGAGCGATGACGACTTTGTAGTCATCGCTCTCAATTTTACCCCTATACCGCGGGAGAACTACCGGATCGGGGTACCCGAACCGGGAAGCTACAGCGAGGTGTTCAATTCCGACTCCGAGTACTACGGAGGGAGCAACATGGGTAATGGCCCGAGTCTGCTCTTGAGCGACGACAAGGAATGGATGAGCCGTCCCGCGTCCCTGCTGGTCACCCTGCCCCCGCTCGGAGGAATCATCCTCAAACGGGCAAGCAGCCTGCGTGACCCATCGGTCGCAGGGCGAGAGCGGGAGGCTGCCGCGAGTGGGGTACCCACAAGCGATTCGGACGAGGCAGAGCGGACCGCGTGACGCGGGAATCCCCGCGCTGCCGATCGAGCGAAACCAACACCGGCTCGCCGCCCGGGGTATAATCCGTCGGCGAGTTGGCAGGCCCTTCAGCGGCCAATTGTCCCCCTCCGGGATTGTATAGCGAGGAACGCGGATTTGTCAGATTCGAAGCAGAATCCACCAGCGCGGCAACGATTCAACGCCGAGAACGTAGCAATCGAATTCCGCTGGCGCGAGGAAGGCAGCCAACTGGTACTCGACTTTTCCGTGACCAGCGCGGAGGAGTGCCTGCTGCACTGGGGGCTGAGCCGGCAAGCGAACGGTCGCTGGCAGGCGCCTCCCGCAAGCACGTGGCCGCCGGGGAGCCGAGCTTCCGGCGCAAGTGCCGTACAGAGCCCATGCGTTTCCTCAGACCAACAGTCTTGCACCCTGAGCATCCGACTGGACCGGCCCTGCGCCTGGGACAACCTGCCGTTTGTACTCTATCTCCCGCGCCGGGACCGCTGGCTGAAGAACGGCCGAGAAGATTTTCGCGCCCGGCTCCCGGGATCGGACGGTCGGCGCTCGCCGCGCGAGGCACTGGAGGCCACCACCGACAGCAGTGACTGGCAGTACCGGGAATTCGACCTCGGCGACGGCGAGTGCCTGGTCGCAGCGCTAGCGCACCAGGAAGCAGACTGGCGGATTCTACTGGCAACCGATGTGCAGCCGCCCCTGCTCATGCATTGGGGGCTGGCCGGCAGGTTCCGGCACCAGTGGCGCAAGCCCCCGGCGGAGATCTGGCCCGAGGGCACGACGGAATTCGACAACCTGGCGGTACGCACCCCTTTCCAGCAGCGCGAAGGGCTGGCGTGGCTGGAGATCCGTCTGCCAAGGCCGGAAACGGAGCCTGCATACCTGGGCATCAATTTCGTTTTGTTCCAAAGCGAAACCGGCCGCTGGATCAAGACCAAGGGGCAGGATCTGCGCCTGCCCCTCGGCGAGCCGGAGGACGCAGATCAGACTCTGGCTTCGGAGCGCGTGCGGGAACTCGCCGAACGCATCGTCGAGGCTGAAATGGGCAAGGGTTCGTGGACCCTCATGCACCGATTCAACCTGTGCCATGACCTGCTGGACGGCGCGGCCGAGGACAACGAAGCGCTCGCCCTGCTCTTTGCCTGGCTCCGCTTCTCCGCTATCCGGCAACTCGACTGGCAACGCAACTACAATACGCAACCGCGGGAATTGAGCCACTCTCAGGAACGGCTCACCAGCCGACTGGCGGACATCTATCGGCATCAGGCGGCGGCGAGCCGGCCCTGGACACGCCTGATCCTGAGCACCCTGGGACGCGGGGGAGAAGGCCAGAAGGTGCGCGATGAGATCCTCAACATCATGCACCGACACCACATCAAGGAAGTGCATGGTCATTTCCTTGAGGAGTGGCACCAGAAGCTGCACAACAACACCACCCCTGACGACATCGTCATCTGCGAAGCCTACCTGGCCTTCCTGCACGGCAGCGGCGATGTGGGCCAATTCTACGACACCCTGTCTCGGGGCGGGATCGACCGCGAACGCCTGCGAGGTTTCGAGCGCCCGATCCGTACCGACCCCGAGTTCTATCCGGACAAACGCGACGGCCTGATCCATGATTTCGAGTACTTCCTCGGGATCTTGAAGTCCGTGCACTCGGGAACCGATTTCGACACTGCGGCGGCAGCGGCGCGCGGCGTCCTCGGCGACCAGCTCAATCACCAGCTGAACGATCTGTACCACCAGCGCCAGGGTCTGGCCCCGCTGCGCACCCAGGTAGAGGGCATCACCCAACTGCGTGAAGCCCTGGCCGAGCGTATCCGCTCGACCTCGGACACCCTGGCGGTGCGAGAGATGTTGTATCTCGATCTCGCCCTCGAACAGCTGCTTCGGGGTGCGATCGAACAGCAATCGGACGATGGACGCGACCTGCAAGCGCTGGTCGCCCTCGCTTGGCTGGTGCTGCGCAGCCTGGCGCTCGATCCGAACGGTGAGGAATTCCGTCTTTGCGCCCGGCAACTCGGGTCCCTTACGGAAAAACCCGCGAACGACCGGGATTGGGCGCTGCAGGTGAAGAGCGTAACCGACCGCGCGAGCCGCGCCGTCGCCGCATGGAGCGAAACCCTGTACGCCACCTTGCAACCGAAGGCCGAATATCTGGGAGAGGCCTTCGCGGCGGACGCATGGACGCTCCCCCTGTTCAGCGAAGAGATCATTCGCGGCGGCGCGGGCTTCATGCTCTCCCTGTTGCTGCGCCGTCTCGATCCGCCCCTGCGGCATCAGGCGGGCCTGGGGGGATGGCAGGTCATTAGCCCGGCGCATGCCGCGGGCCGGGCGGAGGTCGTGGCAAGCCTGCGTTCGGTCCAGGGAAAGGCCTTCCGCGGCCCCACGGTGCTGATCAGCGACGAGGTAGCGGGCGACGAAGAGATCCCCGAGGGCGTAACTTCGGTGATCACCTCGGACTCCCCCGACCTGGTCTCCCATGTGGCAGTGCGGGCGCGCAATGCGCAGGTGCTGTTCGCAACCTGCTTCGACGACACCCAGTTCGCACAGTTGAAGGAGCTGCGGGGCAAGAACTTGGCGCTGGATGTCAGCCCCGGCGGCGACGTGGCCTTTGCGGAAACCGAGTTGGACGCTGCGCCCAAGGACAAGCGCTCCGACAACCTGGGGATCCGCCGCCGGGTATTCACCTCCTGGGCAGTGGGCCATGCGGACTTCGATCCGCAGGTGGTGGGCGGCAAATCGAACAATCTCACGGCTCTGCGCGGCCGGCTCGCGGCGTGGATCGAGTTCCCGACCTCCATCGCCCTGCCCTTCGGCGTATTTGAACGCAGCCTGGCGTCCGCGGAGAATCTTGAGCTCGCGGCCCAGTTGCAGCGATTGCAGGCAGAGGCGGCCGAGCGACCGGAGCGTCGTTTGTCCGAGATCCGTGAGCTTGTACAGCGAATGACGCCCCCCGCGGAGCTGCGTGACGCACTGACCGGGGCCTGGCGATCGGCTGATCTTCCCCAGGTAGGCTGGCAGGGAATCTGGCAGTCGGTGACCAAGGTCTGGGCCTCGAAGTGGAACGAGCGCGCCTGGTATTCCCGGATTGCCCGCGGCATCGACCACGACGACCTCATGATGGCTGTCCTGATACAGCAAGTGGTGGCGGCGGACTACGCCTATGTCATCCACACAGTGAACCCGATCACCGGCAGCCGGGAGGAGTTGTTCGCGGAAGTGGTGCCCGGGCTGGGGGAGACCCTGGTCGGCAACCACCCGGGACGCGCATTGGGGTTCGTCTGTCGGAAATCCGATCTGCGGATCGAGTTGCTCTCGTACCCGGGCAAGAGCCTCGCCCTGTACGGCAGCGGCGTGATCTTCCGCTCCGACTCGAACGGCGAAGACCTGGAAGGTTTCGCCGGTGCGGGTCTCTACGACAGCTTTTTGGCGGACCCGCCCGAGGCGCGGCTCCTGGACTATACTCGAGAGCCCCTGGTGCAGGACCGGGAGTTCCGCCAGCGGCTGTTGCAGAAGATCGCGCGCATCGGCCTAGAGGTCGAGGCGGCGTGCGGATCCGCCCAGGATATTGAGGGCGCGCTACAGGGCGATGCCTATTACCTGCTGCAGACTCGGCCCCAAGTGGGCCTGTCCGAAGCTAGCTGAGGTGTTGTTTCTTCGCCCTGCCGGCAATATTCATCGTTACCATCGACGACCGCCGGAGGTGGGCTGCCGGTCCCCGGTTGACCGCGATGCAAACCCGGGGCAATTCTCCGCCACCGGCACACTCGACGAACCCTGGAGGCGCCACTCGGATGAGCGACACGATTTCGACAATTCGTATTGGCAACCAGACCGCGTTTTCCGCTTCCCGCACCCTCGAGCCCCTGGAGTTCGCGGTAGAGCACGGCTTTCGCGCCTTCGAGTGGTTTGCCGACAAGAAGCTGGACGCCCAAGGCAAAGCGGCGGGCTGGGACGAGACGGACATCACGGAGGAAAAGCGCTATCTGTTGCGCCAGATCGGCGAATCGCACGACATACGATACAGCGTGCACGCCCCTTGGGAGGCGAATCCGCTGCAGCCCGAGGGCGAGGCATTGCTGCTGCGCAGCGTCGACTTCGCGCGCGACATCGGCGCCGATTTGGTGAACCTACACCTGTACATGGAACAGGGGGCCAAAACCTATGTAGATGCTCTTGAGCCCATGGTCGCCTATTCCGCGGAGCAAGGCGTGCGCATCAGCATCGAGAACACGCCGCTCACCGGACCTGGGGATTTTACGCGGACATTCGAGCTGCTGGCCCGCCGGGGGATGGACTCCCGGCAGGTGGGCATGTGCCTGGATCTGGGTCACGCCAACCTGTACGCCGCGACCCGCAACGACTTCATCCGCTACATCGACGAACTCCCCGACCAGGTCCCCATCATTCACCTCCATGTGCACGAAAACTGGGGTGACCGGGACAGCCACCTGGCGCTGTTCACCGGCCCCGCGCGCGACAACGACGCAGGTATTCGATGCTTTGTCGACCGCATGCAGCGCCGCTCCTACAGCGGCGCCATGATCCTGGAGCAATGGCCGCAACCCCCGGAGTTGCTGGTTGAGGCGGAACAGCGTCTGCGCGCCATGTTTCGCCCGGCAAGAAACGGCGGCCGCCCCGCCCGCAAGGCCGCGCGCCGGCTAGCTGGGAAGAAACCAGCCGAACCCGACCCCGAACCGGCCGCCGGCCCACCCCTCCCCTTGGGCGGCTTCGCCGCGCACATCGCCGCGGCGCACCGGCGCCTGCCCAGTTGGCGGCAGCGCCTGAACTGGATCCGCGACTCGGTGGCTGCCGCAGAATTTACCGGGACTGCATCGGAGCTGGCTCAGCTCGCGGTCTACTTGCGTTTCCTCGGCACCGGCGAGCTCCAGTGCGAGGAAGACGGCCGGCACTTCCGGCCCCACCACCACGCGCAATCCGCGTCGGCTATCGTCACTCGGCTGCAGCAGCTCACCGCACCGGGGGATC
>JAHEIA010000498.1 GCA_024639625.1 Chromatiales bacterium | reverse complement strand
AGCGTGAGATGCGTCCGACCTGTACCCGGGCGCGGTCCTGTTTCAGGGCCTCCTTGAGCCGGTTCTCCACCTCGCGCTGGTTTCTAGCGGGGGTCATGTCGATGAAGTCGATCACGAACAGGCCGCCGAGGTCGCGCAGGCGCAACTGGCGCGCGATCTCGTCCGCGGCCTCGAGATTGGTGTTGAGGGCGGTCTCCTCGATGTCCGCCCCTTTGGTTGCGCGGGCGGAGTTTACGTCGATCGACGTCAGGGCCTCGGAGTGGTCGATGACGATAGCGCCGCCGGCAGGGAGGCTGACCTCGCGCTGGAATGCGGTCTCGATCTGACTCTCGATCTGATAGCGGGTGAACAGAGGTACCTCGTCCTGGTAGTGCCGGATACGCCGGAGGTACTGGGGCATGACCTGGCCGATGAATTCCTTGGCCTCGTCGCACACCTGGCTATGATCGATCACGATCTCGCCGATGTCCGCGCGCAAGTAGTCGCGGATGGAACGGATGATGACGTTGCTTTCCTGATAGATCAGAAACGGGGCCTTGCGGTTCGCCGCCGATTCCTCGATCGCTTTCCACAGGTGGATCAGGTAATCGAGGTCCCACTGCAGTTCCTCGACCGATTTTCCCACCCCGGCGGTGCGCACGATGAGCCCCATTCCGTCGGGGATCGTCAGGGCGCTCATGGCCTCCCGCAGTTCCGCCCGGTCCTGTCCTTCGATGCGCCGCGACACCCCGCCGGCGCGCGGGTTATTGGGCATGAGTACGAGGTAACGCCCGGCGAGCGAGATGAAGGTGGTAAGCGCGGCGCCCTTGTTGCCGCGCTCCTCTTTCTCCACCTGGATAACGAGTTCCTGACCCTCCTTGATTGCTTCCTTGATGGTGGCGCGGCCGCCGGATTCGAGGGCCTGGTCGGTAAAGTAGCCGCGGGAGATCTCCTTCAACGGCAGGAAACCGTGCCGCTCGGAGCCGTAATCGACGAACGCGGCTTCCAGACTCGGTTCTACCCGGGTGACCTTGCCTTTGTAGATGTTGGCCTTTTTCTGTTCGCGGCCAGGTGACTCGATGTCCAGGTTAAACAGTTTCTGACCATCGACTATTGCGACCCGCAACTCCTCCGGCTGAGTCGCGTTGATAAGCATTCTTTTCATTCTATATTCTCTCGGCGCGGAACGACACGCCCAGAGAGCTGGAGCAGGTTACAGCACTTGCCCCGACGCTATGCCCCTAGACCCCCCGCGCAAGCGGTCGAACCAAGGAGCCGGAGGCAGGGAAGGCCGACGGTATTTCGCTGTCAACAGGTTGCTTTCGGGATCGCTTCTTCCTGTAAGAAACACCTTCCAATAAACATTGTAACCTTCTCTAATTCAACCAATTGTTATCGGCTGACAGCCCCTAGGGCTGTGCGCGCAGCGCAACAGATTCTTGACTCTAATACCCGTCTCGAAGACGGCTCCTCATCCGATTGCGGGGAGCAAAAGAAAACCCACCTTACTTTATCGGTGTGGGCAACACCCAAGCCCAGCAAACGGGCCGGGCGCCAGCGGATCTCTGGCCAACGGTCGCCGGATGGTTGGCGCCTTCCGCGCCGGTCTTGTCGCCAATGCGACGAACTCCCCACAGCAACGCCCCGCCGCCGAAGCGGAGGGGCGAAAAAAACTATCGCGCCGGGAAAACGGCCCTGAATTCGGGACATGGTCGTCCCCAGCGGCTTCGCAAACGCCCGAATATAGCAAGCTTTCTGGGCTAACTCAATTTGCCTGCAAGCTGATATCATTGACCGGATGTCACCGCAGGAGGAACAACCGAGATCCGCCGTTGCCGTGATCGTTGGTGCGGAGGAGCACGGGCAGCGTATCGATAATTTCTTGCTCTGCCGTCTGAAGGGAGTGCCGAAAAGCCGCGTGTACCGCATCCTGCGCCGCGGCGAGGTGCGGGTGAACAGCGGGCGGATCGGCCCCAGTTACCGTTTGCAGACCGGCGACCGTGTGCGCATCCCACCGTTGCGCCTGGCGCAGGAAAAACCGCTTCCCAGGGTGAGTCACCACCTGCAATCGACGCTCGCGGACACCGTGCTGTACGAGGATGAGCGCATCCTCGCGGTCGACAAACCGGCAGGCGTGGCGGTGCACGGCGGCAGTGGCGTCAGCCTCGGGGTCATCGAGGCATTGCGCCAATTGCGGCCGGATTTGCCCCATCTGGAACTGGTGCACCGTCTGGATCGCGAGACCTCCGGATGCTTGCTGCTGAGCAAGCGGCGCAGCGCGCTGCGCGCACTGCACGAACTGATGCGCAGCGGCGAGGTCGATAAACGGTATCTGGCGCTGCTCGCCGGACGTTGGGAGCGAACGCGGATCGCGGTCGATGCACCGTTGCTGAAGAACACCCTGCAGAGCGGCGAGCGCATGGTGCGGGTGAGCGCGGCGGGAAAGGCGGCGCGTACTGTGTTTCGGCGGATCGAGGTATTCGCCGACGCCACGCTGGTGGAGGCGCAACTACTCACCGGGAGGACACACCAGATTCGGGTTCACGCGGCGCATCTCGGAACCCCTATTCTGGGTGACGATAAGTACGGCGACACACACGCCAACGCGGCCGCCAAAAAGCGCGGACTACGGCGCCTGTTTCTGCACGCGCGGGCCCTGGGGTTTCGCTGGCCCGAGAGCACGCAGCCGATTCACGTCACCGCGCCCTTGCCGCGGGAGTTGCAGAGATTACTCGATAAATATCGTTCAACAACATGAAATTAAAGATATTGATTTTCGACTGGGATGGCACACTAATGGATTCCGCGGCGCGGATCGTAGCTTGCATGCAG
>JAHEIA010000497.1 GCA_024639625.1 Chromatiales bacterium | reverse complement strand
GCGCCACCACCTGGAAGGGCATGCGCAGGCGCGCGAGCAGCTCGTGGCGGAACGGGGAAGAGGAGGCCAGGATCAGCTTGGGCATCGACACGATGCAAGCGGTGCCGATTCAGTAACAGCCGGCAATACGCGCGCGTTGCTGCACCAGCGCCAGCACCAGGTCGATGTTCGGGGTCGGGACCTCCACCAGGCGCCCCATCTCCTGCACCGCGGTGACCAGTGCGTCGATCTCCATCGGCCTCCCTCGCTCCAGGTCCTGCAGCATGGAGGTCTTGTGCGCGCCCACCGCGGCCGCGCCGTCGATACGCTTATCCACATCGACGCCAAACCTGACTCCAAGCCGCTCGCCGATGGTCTGGGCCTCCAGCATCATGGCGCGGGCGATGCAGCGGGTACCCGGCTCGGTGGCGATTACGTCCAGGGTGGCGTGGGTCAATGCGCTGATGGGGTTGAAGCACAGGTTGCCCCAGAGCTTCACCCAGATCTCGTCGCGGATTCGACGCACCGGGGCCTTGAAACCGCCGGCGATGAGGGCGCGGCTTAGGGCCTGAGCGCGTTCGGTCTTTTCTCCGCTGGGTTCCCCGACGGTGAAACGGTCGCCGCTGACATGTTCAATGACCCCCGGTTTGGGCACCTCGCAGGCCGGGTACACCACGCAACCGATGGCCCGTTGCGGGCCAATGTGCTGCCACTGGCCGCCGCCCGGGTCGACGCTTTCCAGCGTGCGATCCTGCCACGGCCCCTCCAGCTTGTAGAAATACCACCATGGAACGCCGTTCATTGCGGTGACGACGGCCGTATCCGGACCCAGTAACGGCTGCATCGCCGAGACGATGTGCGGCACCGAATGAGCCTTGAGCGTGATGATGACATAGTCCTGGGGTCCCAGCGCAGCGGGGTCGTCGGTCGCCAGCACCCTCGCGAGGCGTTCCTCGCCCTGGATCAGCAATTTCAGGCCATCGCGCCGGATCGCCTCCAGATGCGGCCCGCGGGCCACCAGCGAAATGTCTTCCCCCGCCAGCGCCAGCTGTACGCCCAGGTAGCCACCGATCGCCCCGGCCCCGTAGATGCATATCTTCATTCAGGCCAGCCCCAGTTTATCCGCCAGCCCGATACGTTGCAGCTTTCCGGTGGGGCCCTTGGGGATCTCCTCCAGGAACAGAATCTTGCGCGGCACTTTGAAGTCGGCCAGGCGGCCGGCAACGAATTCGCGGATCTCCTTTTCGTCGGTGCTTTGTCCCTCGCGCAGTACAACTGCCGCTGCGATCTCCTCACCGAGCTTGTCGTGGGGCATCGCGAAGGTTACTACCTGCTGCACCGCGGGATGATCCATGATCACCTCGTCTACCTCGCGCGGCGATACCTTTTCGCCGCCGCGGTTGATGATTTCCTTGAGCCGGCCGGTAATGCGTACATAGCCCTCGGCATCCATGACGCCCTGGTCGCCGGTGCGGAACCAGCCGTGGGTGAAGCTCTCGGAGTTGGCTTTTTGATTGTTCTCGTAACCCGGCGTCACGTTGACGCCGCGGATCACCACCTCGCCCACCTCGTCGTTACCCAGCAGGTTCCCGGCGTCATCCATGATGGCCACCTCGGGACCGGCTGCGATGCCCACGGACCCCGGCTTGCGGGCGGCGGGCGGGAGCGGATTGCTGGTCATCTGGTGGGCGGCCTCGGTCATGGCATAAGCCTCGATCACGGGCACGCCGAAGCCCTTTTCCAGGTCCGCCATGACCTGCGGAGGCAGTGCCGAGGAACAAGAGCGGATAAAGCGCAACGGGTTGCGTTTGATGACTTCCCGGCTGCGACCGGCCCGTTGCAGTACCGCCTGGTGCATGGTGGGCACTGCCGTGTACCAGGTCGGCTCGGCCTCGTCCAGCCAGGCAAAAAACCTGAGTGCGTTGAAGCCGGGGGTGCAATAGGTGCTGCCCCCCGAACCCAGCGACGCCAGGATGGCGGCGACAAGCCCGTGGATGTGGAACAGGGGCATGATGTTCATGCAGCGGTCCTGGGGCGTGAGGGCCAGGGATTGGGTGATGTTGGCCGCGGAGGCGCACACGTTGATGTGCGTCAGGGGCACTATCTTCGGTCGGGATGTGGTCCCGGAAGTATGCAGAACCAGCGCGAGTTCGTCTTCCGTAGCCAGTCCCCCGCGGGTTGCCGGTGACCCCGGGGCGGTGCCGGAAAATCGGAATACCCCGGCCAGATCAGTCGCCGCATGTTCGATCTCGAGTATCGACACCCCAAGGGTCTCGGCCGCGGTGCGCGCCGGCGTGTCGTCGCCTGCCGCGACGACGAGGGCGCGCGCATTGAGGTCAGACAGGTAGAATTCGAATTCCTCCGGTCGGTAACCCGGATTCAGCGGCGCCGTCACCGCGCCGCAGGCGATACTGATGAAACTGCTGGCCATTTCCGGCCCATTCGGCAGCACGATGGCAACGCGGTCGCCACGCCCTATACCGCGGCGGTTCAATTCGTTCACGGTATACCGAAGATGTTCCCGCAAGCCCGCAAAGCTCAGCGACGGTCGCTGTGGCGCAGAGAGGGCCACGGCAGCGTCGGCGCCGGCACTCATCAGATCATTAACGGTTCGGGCTGGAGTCATTCGTCCTCCTGGGTTAGTTAACCGATCGCGCAGGCCGGCGCCTCCGGGCAAGTGTCAGCCGGTGGCCTTGCGGCCAAGCATACCGCGCACGAGCTTGATCAGAGGCAGCAGGAACAGGATGATGGCGATCACCATGATGGTGCCCGAAATCGGCCGCTCGAAGAAGACGAAAACATTTCCTCCCGACTGCAGCAGGGACTGCCGCATG
>JAHEIA010000087.1:8526-9104 GCA_024639625.1 Chromatiales bacterium | reverse complement strand
GGGTAGTTGTGATGCCGGAGGCCGAGGTGCGCGGTGCAGCGCACGATATGTGGCAGATTGCCATTACCCGGATGACCGAGCCGGGCAAGTATCTCTTTGTGGGTCCAGGCCAAGAGGTGCCCAGAGATGCTGAGGCGCAAGGCTACAAAGTGGCGAAATCGCCGTCCATGAATCTCTTGGTCGGTATTCGCCTGATGGCGACCGATGCGAAGCAGCGTCTTGAGGATCTCGAACAGATTCAGGTCTACCCCTATGCCGAGAAAGACAACCCCCAGCCCCGGGGCTATATCCGTCCCGAAGGTAAGTCCTGGATGGCGGCTGCGCCCAAGGGGTTTGCCTATTTCGAGCGCCTGGCTGAGTGGCTCGAAAAGGAGCCGGTTGCCGAACGTGACCGTTTCTTTATGGCCATGCTCGCGCCCCTTGGCATCGAGAAAGGCAAACCGTTCAACCCAACAGCAGAGCAAAAGGCGATCCTGACCGAGGCGGCGCTGGTCGGTGAGGCCATGGCCAAGGCCAACGATTTCTCGAAGCGCCTCGAGGACGCGCACTACATGGACGGCTCGCACTGGGAGTTCGCC
>JAHEIA010000087.1:0-8516 GCA_024639625.1 Chromatiales bacterium | reverse complement strand
GCATGGACAGAAGACCGGTAAAGGCCAGGTGTACCTGGCGGCTTACAAGGACAAGGAAGGTGACTGGCTCGACGGCGGGCGCAACTACGTTCTACGCGTCCCGGCGAATGTACCAGCTGAGGTTTTCTGGTCGATTACTGCCTACGAACTCAGCACCCGCACGCTGATCAATACCGAGTACGGGATTGCTGACCGCTCGTCGCGCATGGATCTTGCCATGAACGCCGACGGCTCGGTAGACATCTATATCGGTCCTGACAAGCCGGAAGGAACCAAGGCAAAGAACTGGATACCTACGGAAGCCGGCCGGGCGTGGTTCCCGTACTTCAGGCTGTATTCGCCGAAAAAGGCCTTCTTGGATCGGAGTTGGGTCCTGCCGGACATCGAAAAGGCGAAGTAAGCACAGAAAGCGGAAAGTAAACTGCCTATTGCGTCTGACGGTGCTGCGCATTGTGGCCGATCGACGCACCGCATCTCTCTACGAGCGGCCGGGCATTACTCCTAGTTGAGCGTGAACCCTGGCACTGTCAACTTAACGCTAAGTTGATACGCTACTACCATGAATAAGACGCCCCCGCTCTATCGTGGCTTCCGGTACCCGGGCGAGATCATCAGCCACGCCGTCTGGCTATCCCACCGCTTCGCACTCAGTTTCCGCAACGTGGAGGAGATTCTGGTCAGTCGCGCTGTTGACGTTACTTACGAGTCTATCCGACTATGGTGCCTGCGTTTCGGCGCCGAGTATGCGAGGCGGATCCGGGCTAGGGTGGGGCGAACGGGTGACACTTGGCATCTGGACGAGGTTTTCATCCGTATCAACGGAAAGCAATTTTACCTTTGGCGTGCCGTGGATCAGGATGGAGACCTCCTGGATATCTTGGTCCAATCGCGTCGCAGCGCCAAGGCGGCGAAACGGTTTTTCCGAAGGCTACTCAAAGGGTTGCGATATTCCCCGCGGATGGTGGTTACGGACAAGCTGAGAAGCTACGGAGCCGCACACCGGGAATTGGGGCTCAGCGCAGAGCATGAGACCGGTCAATATCAGAACAACCGAGCCGAGAATTCTCACCAGCCGACCCGGCAGAAAGAGCGCCAGATGAGGAGGTTCAAGTCGCCCGGTCATGCCCAGCGATTGCTATCCTCACACGGCCCGATCAACGATCTTTTCCGCCATGATCGCCATTTACTGTCGGCCCGAGCCTACCGCAAATTACGCTCGCAAGGGTTTGCCGTGTGGGATGAAGTCACCGAATCTGCGCTCGTAGTATGACCGAAAGCCAGGGACTGGGTTGTCTGACAGAATTCAGTTCTCTGTCACCCGACAATTTGACAGTACCGCACTTCCTGTTTTCCCGGGTGTAGTCGATCCAGCCGCCCTGCGTAAAATGCCCGCTGATGGCTGGAAGGTCAGTCACTGGGAGCGACATCATTGGTGTTCCCTGCCGCAAGGCTCATCGGGGGCAGCGCCCGCCGAAGTCGAGTATCATTCCCTATATACGTAGTGCTCTTGCTGAACACGGGAGGTCTGACGTGCCAAAATTCATCCTCGCCGGTTTACTTGTTCTGCTTACCCTTGTCCCTAGTTTCGTGTCGGCGGCTACCACGGTATTGGCGGTAGACGTGTCAGCCGCCATGAGTGAGGCCTGTGTCGGAACCGGAGAGACGCCTCTGCAAATAGTTCGCGAGGCAGTAGCCGACTATTTTCGAAACAGGGCTCAGTCCGAGCACAGCGATCCCGTAGGCTTGGTGACGTTCGGCCAGCGCAACAGCATTGTCAGTGCACCGGCCTCGGACCAGATGCGGATCCTGGTGCTTGCGGAGGAGCTGAAAGTGCAGGGCGGAGAGTCCTCGCTCACGGACGGCATTAGCCTGGCTCGTTCGCTGCTGCCCCCCGAAGGCGGAAAGCTGATTGTCTACACCCGCTCCGCACCGGAGTTGGGGCTTTTGCGTGCACTCACCCACGAAACCGATCGTGCTTTGCATACGGAAGTCAATCTGGTGGCCGGTTCCTCCGCCGGTGGACAGACTTCCGGATCATTGCGCCTGCGGATACTGCCTTGTGAAGAACCGACAGCGGCATCCGTCACCGAAAAGCGGGTGCGGGAGATCATCGGTAACGCCCTCGGTGTGCCGCTGGTGCTGGTAACGCCGGAATCGGACCTCGTCGCTGACCTCGGCGCGGATCGCTCTCTGGCCTTCGAAACGCTGTCCATGGTGTGCGGGCAATTAGGGATATCGCTACCGCCCGAGGCTGATCTGACGCGGGTGGGTGACATCATCGCCTATGCGGAGCGCGCGACCTCAGAGAGCGACTCGGCTGCGGGAGGGAATCTGCGCAGCGGTTTTCTGGGATGGGGCGCGCCACCCAAACCGGTGCTGGTGCAGACCTTGTACTACGCCACAGATCGAGAAAAGACTGGAACGAGCGACCCCTATGAATTTTTCGGTGCCGAGCGGATGCTAGGGTCGTCGTTACATTACGGCCGCTGCGAAGTATCCATTCCCGTGCTTGACCACCGAGCGGGGCACGTCGAGACACCGCTGCTGGACCTTAAATTCCTGCGCGATGCGGAAAAACATATCATCTTGAAAAGCGTGCAGCCCCTGGAGCGCGGTGCGTTTTTCCAGGCCGTGCGCGAGGGCCTGCGTCCGGAAGCGGTGGATGCCGGGTGGGGAGACGATATTCTGCTGTTCGTGCATGGTTACAACGTTCGCTTCGACCAAGCGGCTCGGCGGACCGCCCAGATTGCCTTCGACATCGGCTTCGACGGTGTACCGATGATGTTCTCCTGGCCCTCCATGGGTCGCTTGACAGGCTATTTTGCCGACCGGGAGAATATCGAATGGAGTGTGACGCACATTGAGCAGTTCCTCGACGAGCTCCTGCAGCAGGCACCCCCCCGGCGCCTGCATCTGGTTGCCCACAGCATGGGTAACGAAGGGCTGCTCAGGGCGTTAGGCTTCCTTGCCTTGCGCCACGGCCCGGACGACGGGCCCTTATTCGAGAACGTCATCCTCGCCGCTCCCGATTTCGACACCCGGATTTTCGTCGAGCAGTACGCCCCCCGCATAAACCATCTGTCGCGGCACTGGACCCTGTATGCCTCGGACAAGGATCAGGCACTCAACTTGTCCGCCTCCCTGCGCAGCGCGCGGCGTTTGGGATTGCCCACAGCGATAGCCGCAGGAATCGACACCATAGACGCGACCGGAGTCGAGGTTACGCCCTGGAGCGTACCGGAGTTTCACTCCTATTACGCCACGAAGAAGCGGGTGATGAAGGATCTGGTCAGCGTGCTCAGGGGATTGGAACCTTCGCGCCGGGATCTGTCGCAGAACATCAAGGACGGGCAGACCTACTGGTCGTTGAATTTGCCGAGCGGGCCTTGAAGCCGAACGAAAATCCTACGTGATCCGGTATGCTCTTTTCCCACAATCGCCTTAACAATGCGCGCCGGCCGCGGATTCCCCGCTGCCGGTCAGGGAAGGTGCTCACCTTGGCCCCCACTTCGACACTCCCAATGGGGTGGCTCGGGATACCGGGTTATTTTCCCTCGCCCACCAGAACGAACGGCGCCCAGAAAAAGGGATGGGCGGTGGAGACCGCTATACGATTTTCGTCGAACATCAGCCGTCCGTTTTCTCCGATCATGCTGCGTTTGGCGTCGCCCAACGCCTCGGCTCGGGGTGTTTCCTTCAGACTGCGGTAGAAGTCGCTCATCAGGTTTTCGGCTGCCTGCGAATGCACGCTCCAAAGGGTCACCACCAGGGTATCGGCCCCGGCGTACATGAAGCTTCGCGTCAATCCGCTATAGCCGGCCCCATGGTCGGCTTCGGTTGCGCTGGCGCCGGTGTTGCAGGCCGACAGCACGACCAGGTCGGCATCCAGATCCAGGGCCAGAACCTCGCCCATCTCAAGCAACCCATCGTTTTCCGGATCGCCCACGAAGCTCAAGGCCAGCGCCGGTTGTACGCCGGGCCCGAATTCGCCGGCCAGCAACCCATGGGTGGCAAACAGCAGGTGGCGGTAGTTCCGCAGGGGTAGTTGCTTGACGTTGCGCTCCGATGCTTGTTCGCGCAGGTAGATGTGCTCCTCCGCTCCGCCCAACGCCTTAGCAGCGGCCCGTGCTTCCTGGGCGGTGTTTGCCAGGCGGCTGAGTCGCGGTTCGGGCAGGGCGCCACTAGCGCTCAGGCGGCGCAGCACGAGACCCCGAGTGAATCCCCGTGACTCGTCCTCGCTTTCGAATACGGGATCGGCAAAGGCCAGCAGCGGCTGGCGCTCGACTACCTCGCCCTGATCGAGTCTGCGAAGCGAACGTAGTACGGCAGCGCCGGGCAGGTAGGCCAGATTCTGTCGGGCGATCCAGAAAGGGGCACCGTTCAGCTCCCCGGCGATCTCCCTGGTTGGAGGCTCTGGCGCGTGCCGCGATGGCATCAAGGTCTCGAATGGAATCCGATAGAGCAAATCATCGGGCACGATGTAGACCAAACGCTTGGTTTCTAGTTGGGTGTCCAGCGGGCCGATCAGGTCTTTATACAACGCATAAGCCGTGTCCTGATCGAAGCTCCCGAAAGCCTCGGCGACCCGCTCCCAGGCTTTTCGGCGGGGCTCCAGGGCTGCGTAATAGGCCTCTAGGCTGGGGTAGTCGTTCTTCATCCGCGGCAACTCGGCCAAGGCCTCCAACGCCTTCGCCGGGGCGCCTAGGATTCCGAGCCAGGACCGGACCCTGGGTGCAAGCGCCTTCCGACCTCCGGAGATGACCCGGAGATCGGCTGTCTCACGGGTGAGTGCCCAAACACCGGTACGTTTATCGGTGACGAAGAAGGCAAGCAGGGCTTCGTCCTTTTCCAGCAGCGACTGGGTTTCTGTCAGGCTCAGGGGCTCAGGCCTGCGCAACTCAGCATAACGCGGGTATGCGTCAACCAGCGCAGCGAAGGCAATCAGTGCACGCTGCTCGGCTTCGGCGATACCCTGCTCCAGCGCTTCCCTCGCAGCACCGCTTGCGTCCCCGCGCAGCCGGCCGCGGCGACGTTCAAGCTCGGAGATGGCGAGGCGGGCCGTGCGTTCCTGGTCCAACAACGAGGCAAAGCGTGGGTCATCGCTGCCAGCGGCCAGAACCTGGGCTACCCGGGTCTCGGCGACCATTTCGGTGAAGCTGCGGGCACGTGCTTCCTCCGCCACACGGAACGCCTCGTCCCGAAGCAGGCTGCCGCCCTCGAATTCATGCAGTTCCAGAAGAAGGTCGACGTAGTCACGGTAAAACTGGTCGAACTGGCTAAGGAATGCCTGGCGGGTCGAATCGGCTGCTCCGCCGAGGCGGGCGTAGATCTCGCCAAGGAGCTGGGCCGCTGCGCGGAAGTCGGCCCGGGCATCCTTTAGCCGACCGGTCTGGCGCTGCAACCGGGCCCGCAGGTACAGCGATTCCACCTCCCCTCGGCGGTCTCCAACAGCCCGCCGGAGCGCCAGAGCCTCGTCGACATAGTCGATGGCGGTCGTGTCGTGCCCACGGCGGCGGGTGGTCTCGCCCAGCAGGTGCAGGGCATCGGCAAGCAGCCGGCGGTCGTCTAAGCTTCGGGCCAGTGCGGCCGCGGTGGCGAAGGATTTCGCCGCTTGATCCTCTTCACCTTCGCGCAACTGGATGCGCCCCAGGGTATCGAGCGCCGTTGCTTCGCCGTGCCTGTCTCCGATATGGCGCAGAATGCGCAGGGATTGCTGCTGGGCTCGTTGCGCGGCCTTCGTTCTCCCCTGCGCCAGGTGATTGGCTGCAAGACGCTCCAGCACCAAGCTGGTGGTACCTTGGTCGCCTTCATAATATTTCAGGGCTTTGCGATACCAGGTTTCGGCTTTGTCGTACTCCCCAAGCTGGCTATAAAGATCGCCCAGGTCCAGGGTCAGGGGCCGATGTCCCTGCTCAGCCAGCGGAACAAGAGCGGTCAAGGCCGCTTGATAGCGCCCCGTGGCAAGATGTATGCGTCCAATGTGGCGCCGGGTCTGCCACTGCACGCTGGCGTTATCCGGGTGGCGTTTCTGCAGATCCTCATAAGCGGTCAAGGCCTCCTCGAAGCGCGCCTGGTCGAGCAGGCTCTCGGCATGTTGCAGCTCGGCCTGCAGATCATCCATTTGTTGCGCCGGCTGGATCACGATATCGTCCAGCCAAGCGCTGCCGGTGCTCAGGTGGATAATGCGGAAGTCGATCTGGGTATTGTGCCCGATATTGATGGTCGCGCTGTAAGGCTGCCAGTCGTAAGTTCCGCCACGCAGGGCCGGCAACCGTTTCGTCCAGGCCGCATCGATGGCGAAGGAGAGGGCGCCTGGGGACAGGTCTTCCGCCTTCACGTACATGGTGACCTTGTACAGGGTGTTCGGCGTCAAGCCGCGAATGCGCTGGGAAGATGTGGTGAATACGTGGGGCTCCGAGGGCGAATAGTTGGTGATTCGCAGGGAACGCCGGCCGGCATGCGGCCGGTCCGTGTCGACCTTCATGAATGCTCGGGCATTCATGCTGTTCCACCAGATCCCGAACGCGGTTTTTCCGGTGTCGCTTTCGTAATGCCCCGTTCCCCAGGGCGGGATCAATCCATCCTCGAAGCCACCGTTAACCAGCAGGTTGCCGAGATCCGGCTCAGCCTTCGGGCTTCCCGCCGCTCTCTTACAGCGATCGGCCAACTTGAATTTCGTGTAGAAGCGGTTTTGCTCGCCCGTTGCTTGCAGCACCGCCGCCGTATTCTGGATCAGCTCGCAGAGGAGAAGGCGCTGTCGGGGATCGTCACCGATCGTCTCCATTGCCTGGTCATATAGCTGCTGGGCTTCGCGAAATCGCCCTTGGTTGAACAGAACGTCGCCCTGCTGGACCAGACCGTCGACGATGTCGGCGCTAGCTTGCGTATACAGCACCGGAAAAAGAACCAGTGTGCGAAGGATGAATTTGACTGGCGCAAGACTCATGGCAGCGGCTCTCCTCGGCAATCTTCGGCCGCGGGAGGCGCGATCAGATAATGCAGCTCCGGAAAAGCCGGCTCATCTCGCCGGCCGAAGTGCACGGGATTTTCCCTCAGCCAACTTTCATAAGCGATCAGCCGCTCGCAGTCGAAGACGCGATAAGCCTCCACCGCAGCCAGAATGGATTTGTAGTCGAGGGCCAGGGGGTCCTGCTGAAGCTCTTCGCGCAAGGGAGGCTCAACCCGCCTGAAAATCAGGTCGGCCACGGACCGCATGCCCAACATGCTCTTCACAAATGATATTTTTATGTTCGCTGGCAGCGACTTCTTCCCAACACCCAGCGGCCGCAGCAGCGTCCAGTAAGCATCCATCCACAACAGGCCGTGATGGGTCAACTGGTAGTCGCGCGACACCATCCAGTCCAAAATGCTGGTCAATATTGCGTCCTGGATGCGCGACTTGGCGGTATTGCGCAAGTCCCGCCACTCTGCGACCAGTTGCAGCCTGGGGTCAACCTCCACATCGCCGGGGGCGAAGGTGGTGCGGGACCGAATTCCCAGGTGATTTAAAAACGGATGGCCTTGCAGCGCTTCCAGCGACGTTGAATAGGCCGGCAGCCTGAGCTCGCCCAATGAGGCCCTCTCGTAAGCGAATCCAACCAACTCCGCACAGAACATCTTCGATTGGTCCGACAGGTCCATTTCGTAGTCGTAGGGAATGGTCTCTCCGGCGGATTGGTGGTCTTCGATCCAGTCGTGCAGATCACCGGACGCCTTTTCGGCCAGGCGCGAGTCCCGGTGTCGCAACACCAACAGCCGATCCCTTTCCTGGGTCAACCACTCGTCCAAGGGCACGATAACCACACCGGATTCGATCAGGGATTCCATGACGTACTTGCTGCCGTCGTCCGCTACATAAACCATCCCCAGGTGACTGAACTGGCCGTCTTCATCGCCGATCCGGGCAATCGCGGCACTCACGAACGATGGACTGCGCACCAGAAGCAGGTCCCCTGACCGTAAGTCCAACGCAGGAAAGGCTGGGTTCAACATCAGCGAAGGAGCGGAGCCCTGAAGGGGAGTGGCCGGCAGGTCCTGCAACCGTTCGCTGACAAGGAATTCGGCAATCAGTTCTTCGACGAAGCGGCTGTAACGAAATGCGCGGCGTATGGTAGCGATGCAGGCCTCATTCACTGCGCCATCGCGGTGGAACGTCCTCAGGCGATCGGCCAGGCTCACACGCAGGTTGAACATCTCGCGCAGCAGCCGAGGCGCCTGTTCCCGCAAACGTTGCCAGTCGGCAGCCGTTCGCGGCCGATAGGATTCGGCCCCGCGTTCGATCAGAAAATCGGCGTTGCGCCTGATATATTCAGCGCAGGTCTCGCGGTTGAACAGCGTCTCGTTCTGTATGTCGGCCTGCACCCTGGCCAGGTCTCGCTCGAATTCCAACTTCGCAGCAGTGTGCGGAAGTGGCTCTGCCCCTATCCCCGAGCAAAGGCTAAGTATCGTCAGTGCCCAGGTCCACCAGACAAATAGATATACACTTCGGCAAAGGATGCGCTTTGTTCCGTCCAAGC
>JAHEIA010000086.1 GCA_024639625.1 Chromatiales bacterium | reverse complement strand
TCGGGCAACTGTACAAGGGGGTCAATCAAGCACTACTGGAACTCGGCGTCCTGCCCGAACTGAGGTATCAAAACCCGCCCTTGAGAGCGGTCGCCCGACAGCAACCAACGACAAAAACAGCGGCTACCACGCCACTAGATCCGCCAGCAGGGGACCGGCAGACCGCACAGAAGATACATGCCACACAGACCGTGCAAGCTGCAGTGGGCCAAGAGCAACTGACGCCGGAGAAGGTCCTGCACTCCCTGCTCACGGTGTTCGACGCAAGCTCGGCGCTACTGCAGACTACCGGCTCGGCATCCGTTCCCCAAGGGCCCGGAATGCCGCCTCCCGGCAAGGATTACTACAAAGAGACGGAAGTCCGCGCGGCAGTGCAGATACTGGAGAAGGTGCTCGCCGAGGAAGCCGCCGCCGGAAACCAGCCACGGGCTGGTGAATTGCGCCCCCGGGTCGTCCAGACTCTCGAGGCGATGTACCCGGATCCGCAGACGGTACGCCGCTTGTCGCCCGAGGAAGGACAAAAGGTCGCCCTTGTGGACGCCTTGACCCAGGCGATCATCGACGAGGCCGAGGCTACCGAGGTACCTGCACTGGCGGAGTTGGTGAACAAGCTACAGGCGCCTTTGCTTGCCGCCGCCTTCGCTACCGGATCTTCCTTCCTCGAACCGGGGCAGCCCGTCCCGCAGCTGTTGGACGGTTTCGAACGGGCCGCCGCCGCGGCATCCGGCCAGCCGCCGAGCATTCGCGACCGTCAGCTGCTCGACACCTTGCACCAGATCGCGGACCGACTGGCGAAGGAAACCGATGCGGACGAACAAACCCTGATCGCCGTGGCAGGAAAACTGCAGCAGCTGATCGAACCCCACCAACGCATGTTCACCCAGAACGCAGAGCGCGTGACACAGGCGTATGAAGGGCGCCAGCGACTGGCTCAAGCCAGAGCCGCGACCGAGCGCGAGATCGCGCAGCGTGCCGGCAGCGGCGCTCTCCCACAGCCTGTCCAGGTGCTGTGGGACCTGGGCTGGTCCCACCTGATGCAGCTGATCTACCTGCGCCAGGGTGTGGACAGCACGGAGTGGAGGCACCACCTCGCGCTGCTCGATGCGGTTCTGGCGCGCCTGCGAGCGGACGACGAACCCGCCGGCATCATGGCGGTTAAGAGCAGCCGGGAACTGATTCAAGAGATGCTGCAGGCGCTCGAAGCCGTGGGCACAAATGCTGCGCGGATTCAGTCGGTCCGCGCGGTACTCGGCAGCGCGTTCGAGCAATCATCTCCGGGAGAACCACCCGATCCCTCCGCCGCCGAGGAGACTCAACAAGGGCCGACTCCTGCCGAGCCCGTAGCGCAACAGGAACACGATCGATGGGCCAGGAGCGTGCGCAACCTGACACGCGACGATTGGCTCCGCGTCACCTTGCAGAACGGGGATTCCGCCATCGGCAGAATCGTCTGGATCGCCCCTGGACAGGATGTCTTCGTGCTAGCCGACCGCAGAGGACTCAAGCTCGGAGAGTTTCCGGCCCTGGAGCTGACCCAACAACTGCAAGCGGGCGACGCCAGAACGCTCGGCAAGCTGGAGGAACCGCTGCTCGCACGGATTGCACCCAGGATCATGTCACGCATGCAGCTCCAGATTACCCAACAGGCGACGCACGACGAACTGACCGGGCTACTCACCCGCACGGAATTTGAGCGCAGGCTGGAGCGTACCATGGGGACGGCGCGGTCCGACGACGACCAGGGTTGCCTCTGTCATTTCCATCTCGACCACCTTGCCCTGGTGAGCAACGCCTGCGGCTACCGTGCCGGAGACGCCATGATCGCAAGGGCCGCGGCAGTGATCAGCAACCGCGCCCCGCTGAACGCCCTGGTCGGCAGACTGGGTTCGGAAGATTTCGGGGTTTTTCTCGCCGATCAGGATCAAGACAGCGGTTACCGGTCGGCCGAGTCCCTTCGCGAAGCGATCCAGATGCTGCGCTTCGAGTGCGCGAACCGGCGTTTCATGACCACAGCCAGTGTCGGTCTGTTACACATCGCAGGCAGCGGCACCGATGCAGATAGCGCCCTCACCGGGGCCGCTACCGCCTGCCATACGGCGAAAACTGCAGGGCGGGACCGAACCCAGATCTTCAGCAGCGACAGCCGGCAATTGGCTGCGGAGCGCAGCCGGTTCGATCTTGTCGGCCTGATCGATCAGGCCCTTGACGAACAGTCGTTCCGCTTCCGTTGCCAACCCATCGTACCGATCGCTGCGCAGTCGAGCGCATGCCCCTATTACGAAATCCTGCTCATGCCCCCGGCAACCAACGGCAAGAGCCCGTCTGCTTTCGAAGTCATCAAGGCCGCGGAAGCCTACGACCGAATCGGGCGCATCGACCGCTGGGTGGTGACCAACGCGCTCGAATGGATTTCCAGACGGAGCAAACTCTTGCCGCGGATCGGCGGCTTCTCCATCAATCTGTCGGGGTCTTCGCTCAACGACCCGGCGTTCGCTGCCTTCTTGTTCGAGCGGTTGCAGCGATCCAGTGTCCCGGCGGACAAGTTGAACTTCGAGGTGACAGAAACCGCGGCCATCAACCAGTTGTCGAGCGCGGCCGACCTCATCAGCGAAGTGCGTGAATTGGGCTACGGGTTCTTTCTCGACGATTTCGGCACCGGATTCGCCTCATTCGAATATCTGCGAGATCTGCCGTTCGACAAGCTGAAGATCGATGGTAGCTTTGTTCGTTCGATCGCGAGCAGCCCTAACGACTTGGCAATCGTGCGCTCGATGAACGAGGTTGCGCACTTTCTCGGCAAGAGCACGGTGGCGGAGTTCGTGGACAACGAGACGGCCCTACAGTTGTTGCGCGAGATCGGCGTCGACTACGCCCAGGGCTACCATCTGTCGCCGCCCTTCCTACTCGACGACCTGCCGGCAAAAATCGCCTGAACGCAGGGTTGCCTGCCGCCGCAGGCGCTTCCCGGGTTCGCTCTAGGGGCGCGCGCGAAGCGGCACATCGGAGCCAATTCAGATGCGGCCTACCCTCCAGTCGACGCCGAACAGCAGCAGCAGGATACCCGCGAGACCTCCTCCCAAGCCCCCTCCCAGGAGACCCGATGGCACCTGCGCGAGCATGGCGTCGATGCTTGCTTTTTCGGCGACGCCGAGGCCCATGCTGGTCGTGCTGCCGATCAGCCACATGCTCCCGGCAACAACCGCCCCGATCACGGCCGCTACCGCCGGGCTACTCAGCTGCACCGGAACCCAGCGCGCGCAGCGAACGCTTACACGCTGTACCAAAAAGATAAACAACAGCCCCACCATAACCACGGCGATACCCGACACCGCGACGAAGTCCAATTCCAAGCTGTAGAACCTTTGTACGCCGGCGAGCCCGACCCCCCCGAGAAGGCCGGCGATCAGCCCGGTCAAGGCCTGTCCGAGAGGCCGCTGGGGCATCTCCGCCGCAGCGGCGTACAGGCTGCCGGTTACGACGCCGGCCGCGGCCGCCGCCGTCATCACCGGCAACATCCGTTCCGGGTGGGAGAACGCGATCAAATAGCCGACCGTCGTGAGGACCCCGGTCATGGTCCCCAAAAGGGCGACCTTCATTGCACCGTAAAACGCGGCGGTCACCGTGCCGGAAGTCGCGGCTGCGGCCAGCAGAGCGACTGGCTCGGCGTATTCGAAATAGCGAAAGACGCCGTACAGCCCGGCGAACAAGGCACCGAACAAGGCGCCCGCAAGCGCCCAGATCAAAGCCCTAAGCAGCAGTAGGCCGCCTTTTTCTTTCCAATTCACTCTGCCACCCCCAATCTCGCAGCGCCTTCACGCACCACGATCCAACCCAGACAGGGGCATCTTATAGCACGCAGGAGGAATACGGTATCGCGAGGGACTTCGATCGAGTGTACATCAAGTGGTCGCCCGCCCAGCGACGCAGCCCTTTGGCCGCAGGCCACCCTTACGGGCAATGGCACTGACTTCAGGCAATCTCGCGCCGGCTCATTCGACCCGGAGCGCGCTTAACTTCCGGGCAGTTTCGTTACGTAAGCCATTTCCCTTACGGGCCGTTATTCCGGGTAGCCTGGGAAAACCCATGAAACAACTGCTCCAACTCAGCGATCTCTTCTTCCAGCGAAACCGGCAACAGCTGTGCTACGTAATCCAGCAGGATGAGCGCGTTCACCGTGCTCCCCTCCTCGTCGGCCAACTTCAAGCGATTCGCGATCGAGCGGTTGACGATCCGCATCGCCTCGTAGCGCTCGACCAGGTCATCGAAACTGGCGTCCACCGGCTGGCCCTTGCGCAGGCGCAACAGTCGGGACAGCGCGTACATGCAGACCACCCGGTACAGGGTTTCTTCCGTAGTCGCAAGCGGCAGATGAAAGCGCGCCATCGGCTTAAGGAAATCGGTATGGGGGCAACCGCAGGTTGCGATCAGCAAGCCGAGCAAAGAGCTGATCGCCTCCTGAACGGAGGTGGTTGCGGTCAGCGCACGGGTCTCGAAGGCAACCGTCAGATCGACTTCTTGATAGGAGAGGATTCCGGAAAGGCGATCGACCACTGGCGACAGGCGCAACGCGAGAGGACAACTCGGGTGTTGATCCGGTGCCAACGGACAGTTGGGGCACTGCTGGAAATCCAGGCGAGTCCAGTCAGGAGCCGCACCCTCCTCCTCGTCGACGGGCAGCAGGGTCTGCGGGTGCAGCCGGATGTCGAACTCCTCCTTCCGGCCATCGTCCAGCGCCAGATGATAATGAATGGAGATTGCGTCCATTTCCTGATTCGGTCTCAAAGAGGCATGGGTTGTACCGCATGCCCGCGGTCGCTGCCTTACCGTGACATCTGAAACTCGAGTAAAGCAGCCGCCGAACGCGGGTGCAAATTAGAATGATCTAATTTGACCTAGATCACGTTGCACGGCCCAAATACGGAATCCGGATCGCCTTGCGGCGATCTCTCCTACGTGGCAAGGGCAAGCAACCCTGTAAGACGGTTGTCGCTATTCCGCCCGCGCTCCGGCCCTTCGCTCACCCCGATCCATGGCGAACCGTAAAGGCGCCCAGTTGCTTCACCACGAATCCGTTTTCGAGGATCACCTCCGGCGCATCGAAGATCACATCCGCCGCCGGTTCCACGGACACGTTCTGTGCGCTGAGCCACTGGTCCGCAAGACAGACATCGTTGCCGAAGAACACCTCACCGACGAGCGGCACGGTCACACCACTGCAAGCAACGGAGGCCGGCACCGTCCAGTTGGTGGAGGCCATGAGATGAGGCGCCGCCATGCCGGTATTCAGCCAGGCTTCGAGCAGATTGACGCCCTCCGCCCCAAGACCGATCACGCTGCCGTCGTTCGCCAGATTGAGGAATTGGATCAACTCCCAACTCGTGGGTTGGTAGAGCAGGGAGACCGTGGCCGTAGCGGCGCCCGCCGGCGGCTCGAGGACCACGTCATCCCAATGGCGGTAACTTCCGCCCGCGCCGCCCCCATACTGGGTAGGAGGTACCGGGAGAACGTTGCGCTTGCGGGCCTCTGCGTAGTCCATCCCGAACGGCGGAATCCGGTTGTCTCGGACCACGGTGTTGTTGAGCACGAAGTGAAAGGTCTCCCGCACGCGGCCGGACGGGAGGGCCTTCAGCTCCCCCAGGGTCAGCAGCGGTGCGCCGGTGTAGCGGTCATAACGCAGGACCAGGCTGTCAGGGTAGCCCAGCCCGCTCAATTGATTCGCCCAGTCGCTAGTGATGCCGTAGTGGGTCTCGTAAATCCTGGCGTGGGGGTCTTCCAGGTCCAAGATGGACTCGACCTGAACCGGTGTGCCACCCGCCGGGTTCGGGACCATGACCGGCGCGCCGGTTTCGTCCGACAGCGGACCGTAGGCGCCGTCTTCCCGCAGCACCCCCCCGCCGGAACCGAACCATCGTACATTCAGCCACATGCGCCGGCCTTCAGGATACCCGGTGATCAATTTGTGCCCGCTCCGATTCACGACGCTCAACAGGTTCCCGGTCACCTGCAGGGCAGCGGCCTGCTCGAGCTGCTGCTTGGCGAGCAGGCTCCCCGCATCCAGGGCGCTATCTTCCGCAGCGGACAGCCCGCCGCCGAGGCGCAACTGGCCATTGGTATCCTGGTACTGAATGGCGTCGGCGATCCAATAGTTGCCCCCCATCAGGGTGTGACTCGGCAGATCCGTGCGATAGGGCGGTTGGCCGCGCGATGCCCCGTAGCCCTGGGTCGCCTGCATGTGGCAGGTCTGACAACTGAAATAGCGCGCCGTGCCATCCGCGTAGTTGCCCCCAGTGCCAGCGAGCAGGGCCGCATCCCGGGCCGCTTGGATTGCGCCCCCCTGCAGGTCCGTTGGCAGAGAGCCGTAGTCGGACACCAGGGTCTGGGACAGCAGACCCGCCTTGTACTCGCTGAACGTGCGCTCGATGATCCCGTATTGAAAGGGAAAGTTGTTGAAGGCCGCCTTGCCGTTAACCGGCCCGCCCAGGGTGCCGTCCCGCACCACCGGGTCGGCGGTCGGCTGCGCGCCTGCATTGTGCGCCAGATTGCCGGTCACCGGGTTGGATACGTCGTGGCAGGTGCCGCAGAAGTCGACCGAGCGGTGAAAGGCCGATGCCTCGGTGCCATGCTGTGGCGAGAAAGCGCCGCTGTAGGGCCCCAACTTGGAGGTCCCGTCCCAGACCGACATCATCGCCGAGCCGTAATAGCCCCGGACCGCTGCGGGATCGCTGCCCGGGTCTCCCAGATCGTTGGCCAGGAACGGTGCATTCTGCACCCCGATCAGGAGGGGATCCGAGTCGTCCGGATCGGTGAACCGATGACAGGCATCGCAGGTCACGCCGTCCGCGTCTGCGTCGAGCAGGTTCGAGCCGTTTGTTGGGGTGGACCGGCCCGACAGCCATGCCGGTGGCATATGGCAGCGCAGGCATAGATCCGCCGAGCCGTCGAAGTCCTGCTCGGCGACCGCCACGGCAGCCCAGAACAGGGGGTCGCGACCGGCGTGTCCCATCACGCTGCCGCGCCACTGGTCCGAGAGATGCACCGTCGTGGAGCCGTCACCGTGACAGCTTCCACAGCCATCCGGGCCTTGGAACAAGGTGAGCAGCTCGTTGGGCTGGGTACCCGGCTGCTGGGCATCCGTCGGCACCACGAGGGCCGCCTGAGCGAGCGAGAAACCGAGGAGGGAGAAGGCAGCGACAAGCCCGCAGCGGATTTTCATCACTTGGCTTCCTTATGCTAGGGCAGCATCTAGGCTGCATCCGTCTGGAGATTGCGGAAAGCACGGCCAGAGAGCGATCGCACCCCCCGGCCCGATCCGGAATCAAGCGCTTCTATTAACTACCTTTTTCGGTCTCCGCTCCATGACGAAGCGCAAATCGAGCGCCTTTTCATACATTGCCTGCCCCCGGCTCTATTCAGACGAGGGCGACCTAAACATCTGCGCACCGAGCCTGGGCTCCCTGTGGGGCATGGAAAACCGAATTCGGCGAGATGCCCGCTGGTCGCCGGTCGGCTCGCGAGACGTGGTGCCGGGGTTTGCTGCTGGAACCCCGCAGCGGTCGGCGGTCAAGACAGTGTCGCGCGCCCCGCGCAGCAGCTGTAAACCCGGATCGACTGACGTCGCCCCTTGAGACTGACCGGGTCCGCTTGCGGAGTGCAGCAGGCCCTGTGCTTGGCGCTCAAGGTCAGCGCCAGCGATTCCGAGACCACGATCTCGCCGTCCACCGCGATCTGTTGCAGGCGTTGCGCCACATTCACCGTATCGCCGATGATGGTATAGCTGACAAAGGCATCCGAGCCGACGTTTCCGAAAAGCAGCTCTCCACGGTTGATGCCGACACCCAGACCGACCTCGACGGCGTAGCGGGAACGCCAAGTCTCCTGCAGTCGGCGGAAAGCCCCCTGCATCTCGATCGCGCAGTCCAGGGCCCGATCGGCGAGAGCGCTCTGCTCGAAGGGCACGCCGAAGCCGACCAGCAGGCTGTCCCCCGCCATATTGAAGACGGTTCCCTCGTAATCGTGCGCCACCTCGGCCATGGCCGAGAAGTACTCGTTGAGGATGCCGACTACCTGCTCCCCCGGGATGGATTCGGACACCGAGGTAAAGCCGCGCAGGTCGGTGAACAGTGCCACCGCGTCCCGGCGTGCGGTGTGACCCAACATGGCGCGCAGTTCCGAGTCGGGCGAAGACAGGATGTCATCCACGACCTTGGGGCACATATAGCGCTTGAACGCGTTGCGGATCTGCTCCTGCTGGGCCCTCTGCAGCTCCCGCCGGGCGTCGTGCCAGCGAATCAACGAACGCACCCGAGCCAGCAATTCTTCGCGATAGATGGGGCGCGAAAGAAACTCGTCCGCCCCCGCCTCCAGCGCCTTGATCCGGTCCTCACGGTTCTGCAGGATGGTCACCATCACCACGGGGATCAGCAGGGTGCGATCGTCCGCTTTGATACGGCGACAGACCTCGTAGCCGTCCATACCCTTCATCACCACGTCGAGCAGAACCATGTCGATCGGCTGGGCGTGAACGATCTCCAGGGCCTCGGCACCGCTGGACGCCGACACGACAGCGTAATCCTCGCGCTCGAGATACTGCTGCATGAGCAGACGGTTCACCGACTGATCGTCGACAACCAGGACGACGTGCTGCCTGCGCCCGTCCGCGCCCTGCCGACCCATGGCAACCTGAGATGACATCTAGAAAGTAATAGAGTCCTGCGAACCAACCATTCTCTGGAGTGTATCAAACTGCAAACGGAAAATTTGCCGTACAAGTCGAAAAGCGGCACTTTCCGGGGCATTGTCCCAGGGACACACGGTTCCCGGCAGGAAATTGCTCAAGGACCCGGGGACCAGTCAGTAGGAAGCCCGACCCGGGATGAGTCTGGATCCGGTGCGAGATCGACTCGGGACGGGGCAATTCAGATGGATAGATCAGGAAAAAGGTCTCGGTGAGCCCTCGCCGAGCCGAGACTGCCCCCGCGCTTCCTGCGCGGGGGCAAGACAGCCTGTCGCCACGCAACCGTGACAATCGACGGCTTACAGAGCCGGTGCCCAGGCTGATTGCGAAGTTCCATGCGGCCCCGGGTCTACGGCGAAGAGGCGTTCGAGCCGGATCACTCTTCTCCCAGGTG
>JAHEIA010000496.1 GCA_024639625.1 Chromatiales bacterium | reverse complement strand
CTGCTCGCCCATACGAACAGCGTGCCGGGATTCGCGGACGTGGCAAGGCTACCCGCCTACACTGCTGGTAATACGCCAACGGCCGGGAAGAGGCGGTAACCCACCAGGTCGCCGTTCCCCGGAGCCCGACAGGCAACTAGCTCGTCAAGGGCCCTCCGAGCGCTGCGCTTTGGACGCGAATACCCGTTTCCCGTTGTTCCTGCATCCTTTCGAGAATATTTTTTTACGCCTATTGATAATCGCCAGAGCCGGGTGTATATAGCGCATCAAGAGCAGCCTATCTGGCAGCGTCTTGGTACCCGGTGCCCTCCTGTCCGCGCCCTAAGCCGACAGAACCACGTTGTAGCCCAGCGTCCACCCAGCTCAGCATGCTTGAGGCAATTCCCTTGAGTCCGGCCTCGGCTATATTCCGTGGCCAGTTGTTGCGGAGGCATTTCAATGAAGCAGACTTCTTCTCGACCCAGCACTGGGAAACCTGTTGCCAGCACACCGGTCAAACGCGCCCCGGCAAAGCCGGCGCCTCGCGGACGTGCTCCGGCTAAACGCGGCAAGTAACAGGTAGTCGACCCAGCCCCGGGGCTCGGCTCCGGGGCTGGCTTTAGCTGCAAACCATTACTGGCACCCCCGCTCGTTCCCTGCACCCGTCTGGGTGCCGCTTTCCCGCTGGCCAATTCGGCGCAGCGTTCGCTAATCCTTCCCGAACGTCAAGCCGATCCTCTTCCAATGGCTGAGGAACTCACCCTCCACATATTGGTTTACCAGCGGTGCCCGGTGTCTGGTTTTCCTTCGGCTCTCCAAACCCACCGGCGCTGCGCTCTACCCCAGCCGACAGCGCGCTAATCTCTCCCATCGCGGCTTCCGCTGCAGCTGCCGGGAACTCGGAGAGGAACAGACAGGGTTCATTAGGCTACAACGGCTGAGGCGGCAATCCGCCCGTAGCCGCTGGAATCTCCGGATGTAGGACCCACTGCACATTAACCTCGTCGGCGGATTGTTATGGTGATAGCCGTTCGGGTGCGCGCGATGCTTCCGTTCGTTTAGAGGGAGTTTTCTTCCGGCAAGGAATTAAAGAACAACCGGGCTCCCGAACGAATCCTACCGAGGATAGATCATGGCGAGGTACCGATTCACCATCCTGCCGGCTCTCCTGTTCGCCGCCCAGTGCTCGTTTGCGGCCGAGCCCCCCGCACCGTTTGAAAACCCCGAACCTGAGTTCCATTGGCTGCAATTACGCAACGCCCATGGACTGGTCACGAATCTTCCCGCTTCGTCCCGCGAGGAACTGTCCCACCGGCTCGTGGAATTTCGCGCTAATTTACGCCGACGCAAGGTCGAATTGGACCTGGCCGAGGAAGACGGACGCTTCGATGTCAAGGATGCGGTGATCACCGCGGTATTACCGGGCGGGCTCCTGTATGCGGCTTTCCGCGCTCAGCAGCATCAACAGATTCAGGGTCGGCAACTGCAAATGGCGGAACAGATGCAGGACTTACAGCAGGATCTGATCGCCTTCGGTGTGATGCCCAGCGAGAGTCTCATGGCAGCGGCGAACCATAGCCGATTGGCCGGTGCGGAATAGGCTATTCGATCATCCTCTTGTCCGTAGTTCTCCAATTTGCTCGCCGAGTTGCACGACGACTCGTCCGCTCTGCAGGCCACGTACCGTACGGCGGATAGGGCATACCCAGATGTCAGAGCCTTCCTCCCTAACGCCGGTCTGATAGACCTGGCTGCCGGAGAAGATGCAAGGCAGTAGGCTACAGGCTGGTAACCGCCGCTCCCGTACCCGCTGTGACCGGTTCGGACTACTAGAAAATCGCTCCTCGGGAATCACCCGCCGGGCCCTCCTTCAACGATCCAGCAAGGGATCCAGAGCCAAAACTGGATGGCTCCCCAAGAGCCGCGCGCGAGGCTGCAACGGGCCGGCATCTCTCGCGAAAACGACTCTCTATCTTATTGTTTTTTATCATATAAAAAGGGGCTCCGCCATCTTGAAACAGGACCTAAATGGGTCTATATACAATATAGGGAATCGTAAAAATGGAGGTGTATAATGACGACGAAACGTAGAGAAATCGTCGAAACGACGCCTCAGGTCACACGCGATCTAAGCGTGTTCGATGACATGGATCGGTTGTTCGACACCGTTTTGCATCGCGGGTGGATGCGGCCGTTTCACGAGATGTTTCCCGAATGGCCATTGTTCGGTCAGCGAGAAGTCGAACTGCAGCTGCCGCGAGTTGACGTGATTGACCGCGAGCAGGAGATTTTGGTCCGTGCAGAGCTTCCTGGGGTAGAGAAGAAAGACCTGGAAGTGAACCTCACTGGTCAAACCCTGACCATCGAGGGCAAGACGGGCCACGAGGAGGAAGAAACCAAGGGCGAGTATTTCCGCTCTGAGATCCGACGCGGCGCCTTCAAACGGACGATACGGCTGCCGGACGCGGTCGCTGAGAAGAAGATCAAGGCCGAGTTCAAGGACGGCATGCTGGAGGTCCGTATGCCGAAGCTGCACAAGGCGCAACACCACCAGATCCCGGTCGAGTAAAAGGTCTCCCGACCGGGGAGATGCCATCCTTCGGCGGTGAACCGAAGGGTGGCAAGGTTGGCGGCAGAAAAGCGCTCGCCGCGCGGAGGGCGGCAGAGGTCGCCTAGCAGAAGCGTTAGGGTTCGATCTTAGTCCCCAACAAGTCCAGAAACTTCGCGAGCCAGTTCGGGTGGGCAGGCCAGGCCGGTGCACTGACGAGATTGCCATCCACGTGGGCTTGATCCACAGGAATCGCCACATAATCGCCACCGGCCCGGGTCACGTCCGGTCCCACT
>JAHEIA010000495.1 GCA_024639625.1 Chromatiales bacterium | reverse complement strand
TGGTGGCGTGCGCTGAAACCAGCGCAGAAACCAGAGAAGGGTCACCAACGCGGCCGCAAGAATTACAAAACGGCCGTACATGCGGATCAGTTCTTCTTGCCGAGCTGATGGGTCAGCTGCAGCGCGATTCCGCCTTTGCGTTGACTATGGGACTCCAGCGCCTTGCGCCCGCCCGCCGCGTACACGGCGACCGCATTCAGCAGGTCCCGCAGTTGTTTTGCGCTCCTTGAATCGAAACGGCAGTAGGCGCCACCGCTCAATCGCGCCAGATGCCGAAAGTTCTTCTCGGCGACCGCGTCCATTCCCTCGTGGAAGAGGAATGCGGGCACCGCCAGCAGGCCCAGCTCACCCGCGAGGCGAGCCAGCAGGTCAGGATCTTCCTCCATGCAATCCCCGACGAATACCAGCGCATTGACTTTCTTTTTCCGGGTCTCGTCCAGCGTATGCTGCAGCACCCGGCCGATTTGGGTCTGCCCGGCGACACAGGACACGCGAGTCATGCGGGGAAGCAGTGCCTTTGGTTGGCTACACCAGGGCGAAGCCTCAAACTCGCGGAAGCCCCGGTAATAGACGAGCTGGATTTCCAGTCCGCCCAGGGAGCGGGTCTCTTCGAACATCTCCGACTGAATGTGCGTCGCTTGATCCCAGGTGGGTTCGCGGCTAGCGGTCGCGTCCAGCGCAAAGATCAGCCGGCCTCGTACGCCCCTGTTTATCGAGGGCGGCGTAGATGCCACTTTTCGCAGAAAGCGATCGACTTCCGACTGGCTGGAATCTCGCTGTATCTGTTTGTCTTTGTCGCCCATGCTTCGCTGGATTGAGAGACGCGCCTTGCCGGCTCAACGGGACTATCCAGTCCTTAACTTAGCACAAGTCGGAAATCGCCAAGATCACGGCCGTCTCGATTGCTGACCCAGCACAGGCGCTGGAGCGATTCCCGCCAGCACCGCCCAGGGCAGCCAAGCCCCTCGCGGGCAAAGGCTCGCACTTCCGCGCTATGCTCCGCTGGCCTTTCCTCTATCGGGGTAAACGGGCCTGGATACGATTGAGTTATCCCGCGCCAGAATCGCTCCGAAACCACTCGCTGGCGGGGTGGCAGGCTTCACCGGAATCGGTGGCAGATTTGGCGTGGAATCAGTGGCAGGCTTGCCGTGGAATGGGTGGCAGACTTCGTCCGGAATACGCAATGAACTGCGTTACCGCCCGGGGCCTTTATCTGGTGTTCGGCCCAGTGATCCACGCTTGCAGTAAAAGCGGCATCCGTCGGGCCCGCCGCCGATGACCTGGCTGGTTCCGGCAGGCAGCCGCAACCAGGTCCCGAGAGGGAAGCGTCGCCCGTCTGCTTGCAGTTCGCCATCCAGCAGCAGGATCTCCGCGCCTAAGGGGTACCGTACGGGAATTCTTTCGGCCCCGGGGGCCAGCCGTTCCAGGGTTACCTGTTCTTCACCGTGGGTATGCAACGGCATGACCGAGAGGTCGTGGTGGTCGCTCGCTTGCCAAGCCAGATCGCCCGGTTGGACGATCACCCGCTGGTGATCGTCGGGCTGGAACTGACAGAGCTTGACGAACAGCTCGCACCCCGTTTCGGTGCAGGGCGCATGCACCCATCCCCGGGGATTGCGCAGATAGCTGCCGGCGGGAAAGTCGCCGGAGGCGTCGCAGAAGGTGCCGGACATCACCAGGATCTCCTCGCCGCCGGGGTGACCGTGCTCATCGAAGCGGCTGCCCGGCTCGAAGCGCACGATGCTGGTCAGTCGCGGCTGCTCGCGCCCGATCAGTTCCAGACGCTTGCGCCAGACCCCGGCGGCCGGGGAGTTCTGCCATTTCATGCGGCCGGTGTACACCGCCAGGGGCCGGGAGAAATCCGCATGGATCTGAGGTTCCCGGTCGTCGTCGCCGACGGCGGCGGCGCCGGCCCGAGGATCGATTAGTAGCCTTTCCCGGTGGGGGCCCATCAGAAGGTCTCCCGGTCGGGGCGGATGTCCAACTCGTGGGTCCAGGCCGAGGGCTCCTGCTGCAACAAGTGCAGGCAGCTGGCAGCCACCGCCTGGGGGGTCAGGCATTGGTCCTGGGTCATCTTGAACTGGTCCCGGGCGCGCTCGCTCCAAATGACGCCGTCGATCACCAGGTGGGCGACGTGTATCCCCTGGGGGCCGAGTTCCCGGGCCAGAGACTGAGCCAGCCCGCGCAGCGCGAACTTGGCGCTGGCGAAGGCGGCGAACCGGGCGCCCGCCTTGACCGAGGCGGTGGCGCCGATGAACAGCAGGGCGCCTTTGCGAGCCGCCAGCATGGCCGGCAGCACCCGCTGCGCTCCATGCACGGCGCCCAGGCAGGCGGTGCGCCAAAGGGTTTCGAAATCCCCCGGTTCGGTTTCGAGAAAGGGTTGCATGTGCAGGCTTGCCGCATTGTGCACATAAATGCCGGGCGGGCCGAAGCGGTCTTCGGCTTCGGTGACGGCGGCATCGACTTGGGCGGCGTCGGCGAGGTCACAGGCGAGCGGCAGAAAGCGCTCCGGGCCCAAGGTTTCCAGCAGGGCCTCTCCGGCACTGGCGCGGCGGGCGAGTCCGGCTACGCGATAGCCGGCCGCGGCCAGCTCTCGACACAGCGCCGCGCCGAGTCCGGGGCCGATGCCGGCGACGATGGCGCAGGGGAGGGTGTCGACCATCCTAATTGAGAGAGCAGTTGCGCGGGGCGCAGGGTGCGCTTGCGGCAGGGTTATTGGGCTTCGGCGAGCTGTGCTTCGAGTTCCTGGATCCGCTGTTCCGCGGCCGCCAGCCGTTCCTCGATCTCGACCTCGCGGCTGACGTCCTTTTGCACGCCGATGTAG
>JAHEIA010000494.1 GCA_024639625.1 Chromatiales bacterium | reverse complement strand
CTGCTGGCAGCCGCCGGTCTGTTCGTCGCCTTTGCCCTGTCGATACTGCTGGTCCGCCGCATCACCCGCCCACTTGCGACAATGGCCGAAGCCGCGCACCGCATAGGACATGGGGATTTCAGTTCCAGCATCCCGGAGAGCGGTCCACGGGAGATCGCCGAACTCGCGGTCAGGCTGAACGAAATGGAGGCCCAGATCGGACGGCTGCTGGAAAACCGCACCACCTTGCTGGCCGGAATCTCGCATGATCTGCGCACCCCTCTCGCGCGTATGCGGCTGGAACTGGAACTGCTCCAGGGTGAGGAAAACAGCGAACTGATCGAAGGTCTGGGCAACGACATCAGCGAGATGGAGACACTGATATCCCAGACTCTGCTGCTGGCCCGGGGCCAGGGCGGCGAAGAAGCGGTCAAAGTCGATATCAACGCACTCTTGCAGGAGATTGCTGCAGACTATCAGGCAGCCAACAAGCCGGTTGAGTACCGCTCAAGCGGGCAATGCCTGGCCACCTTGCGGGCCAAGGCCCTGAAGCGCGTCTTGATAAACCTGGTCGAGAATGCAGTGGGCTACAGCGGCCACCAGACAGTCAGTCTCGAATGCGACAATACCGACCAGGCCATCAGCGTCCGGGTGATCGACAAGGGTCCCGGTATACCCGAATCCGATTACGACAGGATATTCCAGCCCTTCCAACGGCTTGAGAACTCGCGCAGCAGGGCCACCGGAGGCAGCGGCCTCGGCCTGGCCATCGTCCAGCAACTCTGTCGTGCCAATGACTGGGAGATCGCGCTGTCTCCCGCCCCGAAAGGCACCGGCACCATCTTTGAAGTAAAGCTACCGAAATTCGCCCGGGATGACTGATCCGGCTCGCGGTAAGTAGCAATTTGAAACAATTTGCCGATCTGGCGAAATCCGCCAGAAATACCCTTTCCCTAGACTCGGGAGACATAGGAAAACAGCCGGCTTCCGGGGCACCGCGAAAGACACCGCAACCCCCATGGTCGCCGGCATGATCCCCGAGTCGGATGCAGCTAATCCCCCCCTGGCGTCATCCGACCAAATTCTGAGGCGCCGCCCGGCGCCTCTTTTTTCTCCCATAGACCGACCGTACCTGGGCCTCACCTGGCCCGGCAACCTGCTGTTTGCTTGACGCAACACAATCGGCAAACCGCTGATCTGTGGTGAATTGTAAAGGCTCCGGGTCAAACTGAAGTTGAAATCAGCCGGTTGTCAGGGAAGCGGACCCGATTTCCCTGATATTGCAGGATTGCGATAGGTCGACAGTGGAGAGTTCGAGGATACCCCTCAAAACCGCTTTGCTCACGGTGGTGGTGCTTCTTCTGGCACTCGATTCCGCACAGGTGGAAGCAACCGACAAAGGCGAAACAGCGCCCGCCAAAAAGCCCGGATACCACACAGATAATTTCCGCGTGCGCCCCCTGCTGTCGATCAGACAGGTTTACGACGACAACATCTTCGGTACCGACGAACACACCCGATCGGACTGGATCACCCTCGTTTCGCCCCAGCTCAAAATCGACTCAAGCTGGACACGCCACAGTCTGCGTCTGCGGGCCGGTGCCGAGTCCGGCAGCTACTGGGAATTCGAGGATGAGGACTATCTGGATTATTGGGGAAGCGGCGAGGGCCGCCTGGACCTGAACGGGCACACCCACCTGTTTGGTGGCATCGGCTTCAGTTACGAACATGAAGGCCGCGATTCCCCGGATTCCCCCGCCCGCGAACTGGAGCCGACCACCTATACAAGCCTCAGTGCCAACGCCGGCCTGACAACCACTGTCGGCGATGCCAGTTACCGTCTGGGCGGCACCTATGAAATGCTCGACTACGACGATGTACCGGGCATCGGCGGACCGGTGATCAACGATGACAGGGACAGGGAACTGACCGGGCTCGGAGTCCGCGTGACCCGGCAATTGTCCAAGGAAGGCAGCATTTTTCTGCAAGCCTCGTACAACCGGCGCGACTACGACGACAGATTCGATCAGTTCGGATTTCAGCGCAGCTCAGACGGTTACCGCGCCGCGCTGGGCGTGATCAAGCACTGGGGCGACGACAACGAATTCGAAGCATACCTGGGCATCCTCAATCAGGACTACGACGACAGGCGCTTTGACACTGTCAGCAAACTGGATTTCGGCGGCCGCGTTACGCTGGTCCTGGACGAGTCCACCGACATCAGGGCGAAGCTGCAGCGTTCTCTGGAGGAGACAACAGACATCGGCAGCCCCGGCTACCTCAACACCTCTTTATCGGCCAAGCTGCAACACCGGTTCTCGCCGAGATTCATTCCGTACCTAAATCTGGGCTACAGCTACTACGACTTCCTGGAAACCGGTCGCGAGGACAGGACATACTCTGCCAGCGCCGGCCTGAAATATTTTGTCACCCGAAACACCTATGTCGTCCTGGGTGCCAGCCACGCGCACCGCAACTCCAACGACAAAGGTCTGTTTCTGTTCTCGAACGACTTCGAGAAAACCGGCGTTTTCCTGAATTTCACCGCCCTGCTCTACCCACTCTCGCCTCGCTGAGGCCGGATCGGCAACAGAGTCTCAAGGCGTCTGCGAGGCCGGGGTCAACAAAACCGCATGATGCCCCGCATACCAGAAGGGCTCCAGCTGGGCCTTTTGACGGCCCAGTTCAGTCGCAACGACGGCCTTCTCCACCAATGCCGGGTCGTCGCTCTGCAGGGCAACCCGGATCAGCAATGCAGAAGGTGACGGCAGCGCACCCTCCGGCATTGCCCGCTCGGCCGCCATGCCCGGGATCAGGGGTCGGTCATCACGACGCCAGCCATCCGGCC
>JAHEIA010000085.1 GCA_024639625.1 Chromatiales bacterium | reverse complement strand
AGCGCGCGGCCTGGCAAGCGACATGACCGACGCGGTTTGTTACGCGTACACCTGGGGCTTTCTGCAATACCTGCGAACCACGGACCGGGGGATCCGCCGCGGAACCGCGCTTGGCATCGCGCGGGATCTGCGACCGAGCAGCGAGCGCATCGCCACCGCGTGCGCCAAGGCGGCCGCTGATCTCGGCTTTCGGGTGATCAATTGCGGGACCATACCCACGCCGGCCGTGGCCAACTTCGGGATCACGCGGGCGATTCCGACGCTCATGGTCACCGGCAGCCACATCCCGGACGACCGCAACGGGATCAAGTTCCACAGGCTCGAGGGAGAAATACTCAAGGCCGACGAACAGGGGATTCGCGAGCAATCCGTCAGCCTGCCAGAGGGGATGTTCTCGCCCTCCAGCGGGGCGTTCGTCGCGGATTCCTTCCGTCTCCCCGACTACGATCCATCGGCTCACGATAGCTATGTGCAGCGTTACCTCGATTTCTTCCCGCACAACTGCCTGCAGGGTCGATCCGTCGGACTGTACGAGCATTCGAGCGTAGCCAGCGACGTGATCGCCCAAGTGCTCAGCGGTCTCGGAGCCCGTGTGCAGCGTTTCGGATTCTCCAAGAAGTTCGTCCCCGTGGATACCGAGGCCATCCGCCCACAGGATGTGGAACTCGGCCGGGAGTGGGGCGCACGCGGGGGGTTCGATTGCCTGGTCTCCAGCGACGGCGACGGTGATCGCCCGCTGGTCAGCGACGAGAAGGGCAACTGGCTGCGCGGCGATATCGCCGGCATCCTGTGCGCGCGTTACCTGGGGGCGAAGACGGTTGTCACTCCGGTGAGCAGTAACACAGCTCTCGAGCGCAGCGCTTGGTTTTCCCAAGTGATTCGCACCCGTATCGGCTCGCCCTACGTGATCGCAGGCATGCAGCAGGCGCTGCGCGACGGGGCACGGCCGGTCGTCGGTTACGAGGCCAACGGCGGATTCCTCATCGCCAGCCCGATCGAAGCGTTCGGCCGGCAATTGGCGCCGCTTCCGACACGGGATGCCCTGATCGTCGCCCTCAGCGTGCTCCTCCAGGCAAGCGAATCGCGACAGCCGGTCTCCCAGTTGCTGGATCGTCTGCCACAACGCTATACCGCCAGTGGCCGCATACAACAATTCCCGTCCGCGCTCAGCCGGAAACATCTGGCGTCGCTGAGCAGCGGCGATCCGGAGCAGGACCGCGCCGCCGTCGAGGCGATGCTGGGTGAATATTTCGGACCGGTGGCCGCGCTGGACAACACCGACGGACTGCGAATCGGCTTCACCAGTGGAGAGATCGCCCACCTGCGGCCTTCGGGCAACGCACCCGAGCTGCGAGCTTACACGGAGGCCGACACACCGGAGCGCGCCGTCGAGATGAAGCGCATCTGCCTCCAGGCACTCGAGTCCTGGCGAACCTGAGGTGGCCGATCCGACCGCGCCGACGGATCGCCGCCTCGCCGCATACCGTTGCCCGACTGTCAGGCTACTTGGTTGCGCGGGCTGCCCGCAAGAAACCCGCGGATGTTCTCGGCCACCCCAAGCACCAGCCGCTGCCGGGATTCACGGCTCGCCCAGGCGATGTGGGGCGTGACAACCAGGTTGGGGATGTCGCGGGCGAGCAAGGGGCTGCCGGATACCGGAGGCTCCTCACTCAGCACATCCACCCCCGCGCCGCCCAATCGCCCGGCGCGCAACGCGTCGGCCAGCGCCTGCTCATCGACGAGCCCGCCGCGGGCGGTATTGATCAAAAGCGCGTCGGAGCGCATCAGGCCCAACTGCGCCCGCCCCAGCAGATTCTTCGTCTGCGGCGTCAGCGGACAATGCAGGCTGAGGACGTCCACCCTGGGCAAGAGTTGGGTCAAGGGAAGCCGCTGCGCTTGTTGCGGCCCGCCAGGACGCTGGGCAACCAGCACCTGCATGCCGAAAGCGCGGCCCATCTCGGCCACCCGACGGCCCAGTTCGCCGTGGCCGACGATACCCAGGGTCCGCCCGGCCAGTTCGCCAATGGGAAAATCCAGCAGACAGAAATGGGGGCTGCGCTGCCATGCACCCGCGGCGACCGCCGCCTGGTAGCTGTTGAGCCGCGTAACCAGGCACAGGATCAGGGCAAAGACATGCTGAACCACCGAGGGGGTGGCGTAACCAGTAACGTTACAGACCGCGATCCCGCGCTCCCTGGCAGCCTCGAGGTCCACATTGTTGGTGCCTGTGGCGGCAACGCACACCAGCTCGAGGCCCGGGGCCTGACAGATCGCGCTGCGCTCTACGAGCACCTTGTTGGTGACCAGGATGCGCGCGCCGCGGGTGCGCGCTGCCACCTGCCCGAGAGCGGTGGCAGCGTGCCAGCGCCAGCGCGGAAAAGCGGCCTCGAGCGGTGACAGGTCGAGGTCACCGCGAGCGACGGACTCGAGATCGAGGAAACTGGCGAACGGCTCGGCCATGGGTCAGCCTGCTGCTGCAATACCGCCGTCAGGCCGCGAAGACGCGGCCTGACGGGGGATTCCCGGCACTTTATTCCTTGTATTCCTTGTGGCACGCCTTGCAGGAATCTGCCGTGGCGGCAAACTGCTGCTTGATCTGCTCCTGATCGCCAGCGGCAGCCACCTCCGCCAGCATCTTCACCTCGGACTGCATGGCCTGCTGCTTATCGACGAAATCGTCCCACTGCATCCAGATCTCGGCCTTGGCTCCAGTGTCGTCCGCACTGTCGGAATCCTCCGGAAAGGCAGGCAACAGATCCAACGAGGCCGCTGCAGCCAGGTCCTGGGCATGGCGCGCAAAGGCCTTCTGGTCGTAGGGTATCTCTCCCTTCATCATGGCGCCCATCGGCTTCAGGTTCCAGGCAAAAACCGTCATCACCGAGGTCCGATAGTCGATCTGCTTCTGAAACGGGCCGCCTTCTTCCTCGCTGTGGGCGGTGGTGGTCGAGATACCGCCGCCGACCAGGGTCAGCACCGCGACTACGGGGAGCAAAACGGTCTTCTTACCCATAACAATCTCCTTGCCAATGGTGTTCGTGATTGCTGCCGGCCACCCGGCAGATAGATCTTGCTCTCGGCGGACCTCGCCGACGCACACCGGCGAAGCATTTTGTTTCACCGGATATCGCTATAATAGACACTCGACGGGATTTTTTTATTCCCGATGCGGCTACCTGCGAGCGGCCCGTTCCGCGGCCCGATCTTTATCTCGATGAACACACCAGAGCAGCGGATTCGCGAAATCCCCTACAATTACACTTCCTTCTCCGACCGGGAAATCGTCATCCGGTTTCTGGGTGCAGAGGCCTGGCGGCTCATCGAGGAGCTGCGCGGTACCCGCCGCACCGGGCGCTCGGCACGCATGCTGTTCGAGGTGCTCGGCGATATGTGGGTCGTGATGCGCAATCCGTACCTGCAAGAGGACCTGCAACAGAACCTGGCGCGCCGTGCCGCGCTGTTACAGGCGCTGCGCCATCGCCTGGATCAGTTCGAGCTCCGGCTCAACGAAAACCAGAAGGCGGAGCGGCTGCTCGCCGCTGCCCGCTCGTCGGTGGATCGCTTTGCCGAAGGGTTCGACCGCAGCGCTGAACTGCGGCGCAAATTGAACCAGGCTCTCATCGGCATCACGCGCAAAGACAACGTCGACTTCAGTGGGTTCGCCCGGGTATCCCATGCGACCGATGCGACGGACTGGCGAGTCGAGATCCCTTTTGTCGTCATCTCGCCGGACCGGGAAGAGGAGGTCGCGGCTATCGTCAAGGCCTGCATCGCCAGCGGTCTGACGATCATTCCGCGCGGCGGGGGAACCGGATATACCGGCTCGGCGGTGCCACTGGACGCGTATTCGGCGGTCGTCAACACGGAGAAGCTGGAGAGCCTGAGCAATCTCGAGAACGTTGCATTGCCCGGGGTACCGGGGCAGGTGCCGACGGTGCGCTGCGGCGCCGGCGTGGTCACGCGGCGCGTCTCCGAGCTTGCCGAGCGGCATGGGCTGGCCTTCGCGGTCGACCCGACCTCGCAGGACGCGTCGACCATTGGCGGAAATATCGCCATGAATGCGGGGGGCAAGAAGGCGGTGCTCTGGGGTACCACGTTGGACAACCTGGTCTCCTGGCGCATGGTGACGCCGGACGCCGACTGGCTCGAAGTGCAACGCATCGGGCACAATCTCGGCAAGATCCAGGACCAAGAGCGGGTGCGCTTTCGCATCGACCGCTACGCCTCCGACGGCAGCACGCGTAAGGGCGAGCCGGAGACCCTGGAGATGCCCGGCACCGTATTTCGCCAGGCGGGTCTGGGCAAGGATGTCACCGACAAGTTCCTGGCCGGGCTGCCCGGGGTGCAGAAAGAGGGCTGCGACGGACTGATCACGTCGGCCCGATTCGTCCTGCATCGCATGCCGGCACACGTACGCACCGTCTGCCTCGAGTTCTTCGGCACAGACCTGAGCGCGGCGGTGCCGGCCATCGTAGAGATCAAGGATTACGTCGAATCGCTGGCCTCAGTGTCGATCGCCGGCCTCGAACACCTGGATGAACGCTACGTAAGGGCCATCCAGTACTCGACCAAGTCGCCGCGCCTAGAGCATCCGAAAATGGTGCTTCTGGCAGACCTGGTCGGCGACGTGGAGGATGCGCTGGGACGCGCTGCTTCCGCGGTGGTCCACTTGGCGAACCAGCGCGGGGGCGAGGGGTTCATCGCCTTGAGCCCCGAGGCGCGGAGGCGGTTTTGGCTCGACCGCGCGCGTACCGCGGCCATTTCGGCCCACACCAACGCCTTCAAGATCAACGAAGACGTGGTCATCCCGCTGCCGCGACTAGCGGAGTACAGTCGCGGGATCGAGCGCATCAACATCGAGTACTCCCTGAGCAACAAGCTGCGCATCATGCAGGCGGTGCAGGAGTACTTCGCAGGCGCGATGCCGGAGGCCCGGAACGGCGAGGCGTACGAAGAGTCCGCAGAGAGCAGCGCGATCCTGCAAGCAAAGACCGATGCCGCAAGGCAGGCGGTACGCACGGCGCGGGAGCGTTGGCAGCAGATCCAGCAGCACCTGGACGCACCGGCCGAGCAGCACCTGGAGCTGCTCGGGGACGTGGCGCGGGAGCGCATTGGGCCGCAGGACCGGCTCATCGACCTGCTGCTGCGGCGGGAGCTGGTCCAATCCTACCGCAAGGAGGTCGCATCGCGCCTGCAGGAAATCTTCTCCGGTCAGGATCTTGAAGGGGTACGTGAACGACTCGCTCAGATCCACGCCACGCACAGGGACAGCCGGCTGTTCGTGGCGCTGCATATGCACGCCGGGGATGGCAACGTGCATACCAACATCCCGGTTCATTCGGCCGATTACCGGATGCTGCATGAGGCCGAGCAGATCGTCGGCCGCATCATGCGACTCGCCCGCTCCCTCGGCGGGGTGATCTCGGGCGAGCACGGAATCGGCCTGACCAAGATTCAATACCTGGACGCGGAGAAGCTACGGACGTTCCTGGAGTACAAGCGCCGGGTGGACCCCGAGGGGCACTTCAACCGAGGCAAGTTGCTTGCCGGCTCGGGACTGGAGCGCGCGTATACCCCCTCGCTGCGCCTGGTGCAGCAAGAGGCGATCATCCTCGAAGAGACGGAACTCGGCGAGCTGAACGAGCAGGTAAAGCATTGCTTGCGCTGCGGCAAGTGCAAACCGGTTTGCATGACCCATGTGCCGCGGGCGCGTCTTCTGTATTCGCCGCGCAATAAGATCCTTGCTACCGGGCTGATCATCGAGGCATTTCTCTACGAGGAACAGACCCGCCGCGGTCTCTCGCTGCGCCATTTCGACGCGATGAACGACGTGGCCGATCACTGCACCATCTGCCACAAATGCGAGCCGCCCTGCCCGGTCAACATCGACTTCGGCAGAGTCACCATCGACATGCGCAAGATCCTGGTCGGACGCGGCAAGAAGAGCTCGAACCTCGGCTCCTGGGCCGCCATGCAGTTCCTCAGTGCCAGCGATCCCCGGACGGTGCGCGTCCTGCGCAAAGGCCTTGCACAGTGGGGCTTCCGAGGGATCGATCTGGCGCACGAAGCGGCCAGGCGCCTGGGCCTGCTGGGGCGCAACGAGACACCGCCGACCAGCACCACCGGCAAACCCGGCGCGCGATCACAGATGGTCGAGCTGGTCCGGCGGCCGCTGCGAGTGGAACTGCCGAAACGCACCTTCCGTCAGGAGCTGGATCTGGAGGATCGCCAGTACGTGCCGATTCTGCGCAATCCGCAGCACGGTGATGAAGACTCGGACGCGGTCTTCTATTTTCCCGGCTGCGGCTCCGAGCGTTTGTTCTCGGATATCGGTTTGGCGTCCCTGGCCATGCTCTACGAGACCGGAGCACAAACTGTGTTGCCACCCGGTTACCTGTGCTGCGGCTATCCCCAGTCATCCGCTGGGCTCGCGCAACAGGGCAACAGGATCACCATGGAGAATCGGGTGCTGTTCCATCGTGTTGCGAACACCCTGAATTACATGGACATAAAGACCGTCCTGGTCTCTTGCGGAACCTGCATGGATCAGCTGCTGAACTACGAGTTCGGACAGATCTTCCCGGAATGCCGGTTGCTGGATATCCATGAATATCTGATGGAGAAAGGTGTGGCGCTGCCCACCGCTCGCGGGATCCAGTACCTGTATCACGACCCCTGCCACAGCCCGATGAAGACACACAACCCGGTCCAGGTGGCCCGCCGACTGACCGGCCAGGAGGTGCTGCTCTCCGAGCGTTGCTGTGGCGAGGCCGGCACCCTCGGCACGGCCCGTCCGGACGTGGCCAACCAACTTCGATACCGCAAACAGGAGGAGCTGACCGAAGGCCTGCGCACCCTGCTTGAAAGCAAAGCAACCCAGGGCGAGGTGCGGCTGCTCACCAGCTGCCCGGCTTGCCAGCAGGGGCTCTCCCGCTTCCGAGCGGAGACTGGATTGGTCACCGATTACGTGGTGGTAGAGCTGGTGCGGCGACGACTCGGTACTGGCTGGCAAGAAGTATTTATCGACAAGCTGAGGCACGGCGGGATCGAGCGTGTCCTCTTGTAGTTCGATTGCGGGAGGCGCATCGCCGGCGTACTCCCTCGCCGAGCACAGACCCTATCGAGTCACCGGTGCAAAGACCGAGGCCGTGTTCGAGTAGTCGGAGACATCAGCTTCGGTGAATCCCTGGATCCGATAGGTATAAGTTGCGGGGTATAAGCCCCCTCTCCAGGTGACGTCTGTATCCGTGTAGGACGTACGCATGCGAGCCAGGGTGGCGATGCGCGCAAAGCTTGCGGCGCCGAGACGACGTTCGAGATAATAGCCCAGCACGTAGTCCGGGCTTGGGTTCCAGGAAACCGCAGCGTCCTCGCCAGCCACCCGGGCAGACAGGCCCGAGGGTGGAGCGATGCGCGGGGGGCCGATCTCCCTGCCGTCATACTCGATCCCGACCAGCGCGAACTGCTGAGCGGCGTCGACCCAGCCCAACTGCAGGGTGTAGCTCGAGTCGCCTAGCACATTGAGCGGCAGTGTCGTTACGCCGCTCGCGGCGGCCGCAGCGGCGTCCTCGATCCGTAAGTCCTGCAAGGCAAAACCCGGCAGGCTCATACGGCCCCCCGGGACGAAGGTCTCGTCGGAGAATCGGATGCTACGAAAATCCAGCACCTTGTCCAGGTAATCACCCGCGCTATCGACGGCTCGCACCCGGATCCGGTGTTCACCGGGGGTGAGGTTGGCGTAATTGAAGGCCATTGCATAGCCAGAGTTGAGGGCCTCGGGATAGTCGGCGCCGTATACCGCATCCACATCGCGGCGGGTGCCACCATAGGGAACGATCGCCTCGGGGAGCGACAGGAAAACCCCGTCGATGGTTACCTCAATCCGCTCGATGCTACGCGGGGGGGGTACCAGGGCCCAGCCCCGGATCAATCCGATTCCCGAATGTATACCCTGCGCCCGCGGCTCTTCAATGGTGAGCAGGACGTCCTGATTCTCGGCCGCGCGCGCAATCTGAGTGAGCAGCGCTACCAGGCAGAGCGTCAGGGACAAGGCTCTAGAAAGAAACGGCGACATGATCGAGAGCTCCTAGAAAAGATCGGCTGGGGCGCAGAGCGGACTACCCGCGCTGCGTTGCACTTGAATCTATTACGCTAGCATGTATCCGTAGCGCAAAAAAACGAGCCCCGCAATCGATCGATTGCGGGGCTCGTTGGTCCGCCGCGAAGCGGCTACGACAATCCACCAACTGCTGCAGATTCCCGCCGCACGACGCTGCACCTTCGCTTCTCCGCTGCCCAAGCTCGCTCTTGTCTGCATTCCCCTGGCTTGGCGAACGGTACTACTGTGACTCCTTCGCTAAGGAACAGGACTCTGCGTCCATCCGTTCACGACGCAGCACTGCCTGCACTCTCCCCGGCTTCCCCGGTGAGCCCTCTCTCCCCCGGTTGGCCTAGGTAAGAGCATATAACAAGCGGAGCCTGTATGGCGGCGCGTTGACAAAAGTTTTCATTTGCTGCGCGTTTCCCCTGCGCATCGGGCGGGCTCGCAGCTATTGCGGCAGCGACTCCTTGCTCAGGCGAAGCATGGCGCCGAGCAGACGCTCGAGTTCCTCATCCTGGATGATGTACGGCGGCATGGTGTAGAGCAAGCGCCCGAACGGACGCAGCCAGACGCCCATTTCCACCAGTCGAGATTGTGCCCAGGCCAGATCGATCGCTTGCTTCATTTCGACGACTCCGATCGCACCCAGGACTCGCACGTCGCGGACCGCAGGCAGACCGGCGCACGGCTCCAGTCCCGCACGGAGCAGGCTCCCGATCCGTTTCACGCGGGACTGCCAGGGACTGTCCAGAAGCAACCGTACGCTCGCCACCGCCACCGCGCAGGCAAGCGGGTTCGCCATGAAGGTCGGGCCGTGCATGAAGGCGCCGCCGTGGGCGCTGATTGTAGCCGCGAGTTCCGCGGTGGTAAGGGTGGCCGCCAGGGACAGATAGCCCCCGGTAAGAGCCTTGCCAAGGCAGAGTATATCGGGCACCACAACGGCCTGCTCGCAGGCAAACAAGGTGCCGGTGCGGCCAAACCCGGTGGCGATCTCGTCGAGGATCAGCAGTACAGCATGCTCGTCGCAGAGCTTTCGCACCTGGCGCAGGTATTCAGGGCA
>JAHEIA010000084.1 GCA_024639625.1 Chromatiales bacterium | reverse complement strand
CGCGCAAGCGACCGCCTTGGGCATTGTGGGATACGGCGTCCCGGATCGCGTCCAGGTCCAGTCCCCAATGGGAGGGGAACTTCTGATCCTCCGCCGCCACGACGGCCAGTGCAGCCTCGGGCGAGATCGCCTGCAGAGAAACCCATCGGAAGTCCTGTGCCCGCCCTTCCGCGAGACCTCTTTGCAGCATCACCGAGCTGCTGGGGGGAGGCACCCAGCGGAAGAGCAGCACCGGAAGCACGCTGGCGACGGCAAACACGAGCGGGACCAAGATCACCCAGCGGCTGATTCTTCGCATACCTCATGCGCCTTTCGTGGTTTCAACGCCGGCGTTTGCGACGGCGCACCCGGAAATTGGCGGCGGTCGCGTCCGCGTGCAACGGGTCAGCCTGACGGCCACAGGGAGATCCCGACAAATAGAAACCCTAAGGCGAGCCCCGCGCAGCCCAGTGTGGCCAAGATCAGCCCGGGTCCCGCTTGCTGCCGGAGCAACGCGTTTCCTCCTAGAATCGCTCCGATCGCTGTGAGAAAGAAACCGAATTCGCTGAGTATCAGGAGCGTCAGCAGGGGCAACGTGTGCGCCGCAGCGGGGTCGCGCGCCCCGGCGCCTAACAAGACCACCAGCAGCAGCGAGCCGATACCGAGGGCCAGCCAGGGGAAAGCCAATCTGTTCATCCGATCTCCTGTCTTCGAGGGACACGTCCGCCACCTCCAATGTTACTAACCCCGGCCCCGACAAGGCCACAGTCCGTCCCACGGATGTCCCGGATCAAGGCGCGGTCCCTGGCGGCTGCGGACCGATCGCCCGCTCGCCAGGTCATCAGGCAGCAGCACCGAGATTGTCTCTTCCGCGGGACTAAGACAAACTAATCATGCCCAGTGCTATCGCGAGATCTGATGATTCTGATCCAGCTGCTGGAGGTCTAGATATGGGAGTTCGGGACGCGCCAGTATTCTGGCATTGCCTTACTCCGGAAGAGGCTCTAGCGCGCTTGGCAACCAGCGTTGAACGAGGGCTCTCCAGCGGGGAAGCAGCGGAGCGTCTGGAGCACCAGGGTCCGAACGTGATCACCGAGGGGGCACAGCGCTCCTTGTTGCGGATGTTTGCCGGTCAGTTTGCCGATTTCATGATCCTCGTGCTGCTGGCGGCGGCCCTGATCTCGGGAATCATCGGCGAGCCGCAGGATACGATCGCCATCCTGGTCATCGTGGTCCTTAACGCGATCATCGGTGCGGTGCAGGAGTATCGCGCCGAACGGGCAGTGGCCGCGCTGCGGCGGATGGCCGCCCCGGTCTCTCGTGTACGCCGCGACGGCGCACTGCTGACTTGTCCCGCCCAAGAGCTCGTGCCCGGTGACCTTGTGTTGCTGGAAGCCGGCGGCCTGGCACCGGCCGACCTGCGTCTGGTGGATGCCGCCGATCTGCAGGCCGATGAGTCGGCGTTGACCGGTGAGGCCCATGCGGTGGTAAAGACTGTGCAGCGGGTCGGTCACGCGGACCTGCCTCTCGGCGACCGGCGCAACATGGTTTTCAAGGGCACCACCTTGACCCGCGGGCGTGGCACCGGGGTAGTGGTGGCTACAGGCATGGACACCGAGATCGGCCGGATCGCCGAGCTGCTGAGCAGCGAGACCGGTGTCCGAACCCCGCTGCAGCAGCGGCTCGCGCGATTCGGCCGCTACCTGGCGCTGGCAGTTCTGGCCATCTGCGCGGTGGTATTCGCAGCCGGGCTGCTGCAGGGACAGCCGCCGGTTCTTATGTTCCTCACGGCGGTCAGTCTGGCGGTAGCGGCAATCCCCGAGGCGCTACCCGCAGTAATCACGGTTTCTCTGGCGTTCGGCGCGCGCAAGCTGAGCCGGCGCAACGCCCTGGTGCGGCGGCTTCCGGCGGTGGAGACCCTGGGCGCGGTTACCTTCATCTGCTCCGACAAGACTGGGACCTTGACCCAGAACCGGATGACCGCCGAGCTGCTCTATGCCGGCGGGGACCAGAAAGAACGCCTGCCCGGGGCAGAGGCCGGCGCCCCCTGGGACGCTTTAGGCCTGGCCCTGGCGCTGAGCAACGACGTGGTGCGCCAGGGGCGGCACCTAACCGGCGATCCCACCGAGGTGGCGCTCTATCGCACAGCGGCCGACGCCGGGGTCGACAAGGCGGCCGCGGAGCAGAGGTTTCCCCGCGTCGCGGAGATCGCCTTCGACAGCGAACGCAAGCTGATGACCACCCTGCATGCGGACCAAGGGGGATTCCTGGCGCTCGTCAAGGGTGCCCCGGAGGCCTTGTTACCGCGCTGCCGCGACATCTTGGGCGCACAGGGTGTCGAGCCCCTCGCTGCGGATCGCCTGCTCGGTGAGGTGCACACCCTCGCCGCTACGGGATACCGGATCTTGGCGATGGCGCAACGCCGCAGCGCAACGCTACCGGAACCCCTGACGTGCCTGGAGTCCGACCTCACCCTGTTGGGCCTGATCGCCCTCATCGATCCTCCGCGGCCGGAGGCTGCGCAAGCGGTTGCGGACTGCCGTTCCGCGGGCATCACGCCGGTAATGATCACCGGCGACCACCCGGGTACCGCCCGGGCGGTCGCCGTCCGCCTGGGTATCGCAGAGGACGGCGATGGCGTGATCGACGGCCAGGAGCTCGACCGGCTGTCCGATGCGAAGTTCGCGCGGCGGGTGAGGGACGTCAGGGTCTATGCCCGGGTGAGTCCGGAGCAGAAGATTCGCATCGTGAAGGCGCTCCAGGAGCAGGGGCAGTTCGTGGCCATGACGGGCGATGGGGTGAACGATGCACCCGCGCTGCGACGCGCCGGGATCGGGGTGGCGATGGGCAAGAAAGGCACCGACGTTGCTCGCGAGGCCGCGGACATGGTGCTGTTGGATGACAATTTCGCCACCATTGTCGGCGCTGTGCGCGAAGGTCGGCGCATCTTTGACAATATTCGCAAATTCATTAAGTACACCATGACCTCCAACTCTGGAGAGATCTGGACTCTGTTCCTGGCCCCCTTTTTGGGGTTGCCGGTCCCTCTCCTGCCGATTCACATCCTTTGGATCAATCTGGTAACCGACGGTCTGCCGGGTTTGGCGATGACTGCAGAACCCGCGGAACCTGGGATCATGCAGCGTCCGCCGCGCCCACCCGACGAAAGCATCTTCGCCCATGGACTCTGGCAGCACATCCTGTGGGTGGGATTGCTCATCGGGGGGTTGTCCATCGCTTCCCAGGCCTGGGCCTACGCACGCGGCGTGGAATACTGGCAGACCGTGGTATTCACCGTGCTTACGATCTCGCAGCTGTTTCACTCCCTGGCCGTGCGCAGTGAACAGGTATCCCTGTGGCGTATCGGCCTAACCAGCAACCTACCGATCCTGGGGGCGGTGCTGATCACAGTGGTGCTCCAGCTCGCGGTGATCTACACCCCTGCGCTCAACCCCATCTTCAAGACGCAGCCCTTGCCGCTGTTCGATCTGGCGGTCTGCTTCGCGGTTTCCGCCCTGGTGCTGGCGGCGGTCGAGCTGGAGAAGGCACTGGTGCGTCGCGGATGGCTCTATCGCACCGGGTCTGAAAGCTGATCCGGCTTCCCTGACGGTTTCAGGCTTGCGCGACGGGCGCTTGCATTCGCGGTGCGAATCTTCTTCAATCGGCCTTCCAAGATCGCGGTAGGCAGCGGCAAGGACCGGTGCACACCAACAGCCCATGATCCCTGCAGGGGGTGCCAGATGAGGAAGATCCAGGCCCAGTTTCTATTGTTGTTGCTGTTGGCGGCGCCGGCCGCTGGCTATGCCATAGAGCCCTTGGTGGGTGCGCAATGGCTTCGCGAGAACCTGGGGATCGGGGACCTGGTGGTGCTGGACATCCAGGAAGCGCCCGAGTTCCAAAAATACCATATCCCCGGGGCGGTCAATATTCCGTATTCCCAATGGCGCACCGGCAGCAAGGAGAAGCCATCCGGCATGTTGCCTCCGGTGCAGCGCCTGGAGACCCTGATCGGGGCCGCTGGCATCGACAACCAGTCCGCGGTGGTCATAGTGCCGACCGGCAGGGGCGCTGGTGATCTCGCGGCCGCGGCGCGGGTGTTTTGGACCTTCAAGGTCCTGGGCCACCCGCAGGTAGCGGTGCTCGACGGAGGCCTTTTGGCGTATGCGCAGACCGGCAAGGGGACCCCGCGCCTGGAGTCGGGAGCGAATACGCCGCAACCGAAGGCCTTCGCAGCCCAGTTCTCCAGCGCCTATATCGCTGACTCCGATTCCGTGCGTCGGGCGATGGAATCCGGTGCTCAGTTGGTGGACGCACGCAGTACCGGGGAGTACGTCGGGGTCTACGTGGGGGGCGACAACGAGCGGCCAGGCACCATCCCGGGGGCAAAAAACCTGCCCTTTGACTGGGTGACCGAGAACGGTTCGGGGCAATTGCGGGCGTTGGACGAGCTGAGCGCCCTATACGCGGCCATGGATATTCCAAAGACTGGGGATCAGGTTCATTTCTGCCACACGGGAAACCGCGCCGCTCTGACCTGGTTCGTGTCGTACGCTCTATTTGGGAACAAGAATGCGAAGCTGTACGACGCCTCAATGAAGGAGTGGGCGCGGCAATCCGAGTTCCCCATCGAGCAGCAGATCAAGCTGTGCAAGGCCTGTTGAGGCGCTTGGTAGTGCAGGACAGCCGGATGTCGCTCACCGCGGGGCCGAGGGGCCGGTGGGGTATCGAGGTCGGGCTCCTTGGCTGCGTGCCGCGTAGCCCAGGGTATAATGGAATCGGACAGCTCCCCTGGAGTTGCTCCGGGCTGATGATTGAGGCGGATCACGGGATTGGAATGAAGTCTGCGGTATGCTCCCGCTGCCTGGCGCGCCCTGCTGTTTCTGGGCGAGCAACCAAGTACCGGTAGGCGCTCGTCGGGGCGTCATGTCGGGCTGCTCGCTTGGGTTGGGTGCGCCCGTGCCTTCGACGCACCCTTGCCGGTAGCCGCAGCGAGCGGTGCGCTGGTTGGCTTGCGTTGCTGCGCCGGATTCTTTCGGTGGACTGACCCGCTCGCAGTCAGTAACCGTTTTCCTTGGGTATCATAAGAAAAGACTTTTATAAAATGGTGTAATGTATTAAAATAATTATATAGATCGGGATTCAGTCTAGGTTCTATATGGCAGGTTCCGCCAGCGGACCGCCGATCCGCGGTTTCTCACGAGAGACCGTATCTGGGAAAAGGGGGGTGGAGACGATGCGCAAGACGGGGGTATTGATTGTTGCCGCGGCCGTAGCGGGACTCTACTTCTGGTTCAGCGGTTCCGACGAGCCCGCCGAACCTAAGCTTAGCCAGCCAAAGCCAGCGGCCCCGCAGCCTGCTTGGCAGGCCCCGCCACCGCCCCGTGAAGCGGCACGCGAGGCTGCCCCTTGGCGAGGGCCCGCGGACTGGCAGCGGCAGGCGGCGCAGGGCTACCCGGCAGCGCCCTACGGTGGGGACGCGTATGGCGGCGGTTATCGGAACGGTGCTGCAGGTTCCCATACAACCCAACTCGGCGGCTACCAGTTCCGCCCGCTGGATGAACGAGAGCGGGAGAAGATGGAGCAGCAGCGGCCTGAGAGCTATCCCACTTATCGTGCGCGCCCCAGCGACCCGACCTATCGCGGCACGCCCGTGAGCCCGGGGGTGGAGGGGTTTGCACGACCTTACGCGATGCAGGAGCCGGCGCCGCACCGGTATACCTACCGGCCCTATGACGCGGAGCGGGCGGCGAAGAGCTGGACCGGCAACTATCCGCCGGTTGGCGGATACGCGGCGGATGCGATGCGGGACCCGTACGCATCGGGTTCTTACGCACAGGATCCTCGGTCAAACCCTAACCGGGCGCTCTCCGGGTATGGGCCGTTGTGGGCGGCCGGGGGCGCGGTGCGCTAGCTGCTGGGTCCGCCCGACTCGCCTTTCGTCGCAGCTGTCACAGTCCTTGGTCTGAAGAGCCGCCCTTCGGGGCGCCTCATTCTGCAGTGATACCCCCAGTCGATCAAACAATCTTGCGGTTAGCATGCCCGGGAGCGTCTGCAGGTTACCGGGGCCCGATACCTCTCCGCTGCGTTTCTTTCGCCCCGCCTGCTATTTCCCGCGATCCCGGGGTTCCCGGCAAGGAAATTGATCTGCCGCAATACCTGAGCAGGGAACTCGGTCTAAGCTTGAAGTGTGGGAGAGGGCAAGCAGGGAGAAATGCGATGAAGACAATGCAACGCGTATTTGTCGCAGCTGGGATCGTCGCCACGCTCCTCGCCATCCCCAGCCAAACGGCCAACGCCTTTTGGTATGGGTCGGGCTATAATCCGTGGCGGCATGCCTATATCCACGATCCCGGTTATCGCTGGGGTCCGCCTCCGATGAAAGCCTACATCCGCGACCTTCATCTGCGGGGGCCCGGCTACGCGCATTGGAAGCAGAGTCGCAGATACGCCTGGTGGTAGCAGGGGCGATGATTCAAGTATTGGGGCACGCTGCTGGGGTGCGGGAGCGTGCGGCGAGATCGAGGTAGCAAAAGAAAGATGTCCTTCGCTTTCCTGCAGGCCAGACACTGTCAGTCCCGGCGCGGGAATACCGTCGTGCAGCGAACCGTTACCGTAGCCGGGATGTGGCCACCATTGCGCGAGGGGGCCGAGCAGTGGTAATGAATCCCCGAGCGGGGCTGGAGCAAGGATACCGGACGTGGATCGAGAGTTCCTTATTTGTTTAGCGAGTCATCCGCGAGGGTCGCCTGTATGCCCGGTGCGGGTCCGCTGACAGCCGACACCGCTGTCTGGGCGGAGGCCGGGTTCTCGGAGTTCGCCAAACCCGCGTCGGGCATCTCTGCAATCGCGCGCGCGATCAACTTGCTGCGCGCGTGGGGAGGCAGGTTGCGTAGCAAAGGCTCGGCGTTCTGCTGCAACCCGTTGTCCGTGGATACACGTTGCCAGAATTCAGCCAGGGCGCCGGGCCGATACCCAGATGCCGCCAAGAGCAAAGCCGCTATCGACGCAGTCTCCTGTTCTTCCTCTTCCGAGTAGACCCGGTCGACGGGGTCGAGATCCGTCGCCTCAAGGTACGCCCAGCGCGTCATTCCAGGCAGGTTGACCGCAACGATGCCCTGGCTAAGTATCGCCAGACCCATCGTCGCCGCGATATCGGTGAGGCCGAACAGCAGCTCCGCCGCCGGGTGAAAGGCGACCGGATCGGTGTGTCGGGCCAGGGTGTGGGCGAGTTCGCAGGCAAATAGGCCGGCGAGTTCTTCGTCGCTCCGCACCAAATCGAAAATGCCGGACCAGACCACCAGTTGCTTGCCGTGCAGGGCACGCACATCCGCGGTATCCGGGTCCAGGAGAAGGTGGATTCGCCATGCCTGACGGTTGATCTTTGCCGCTCCCGCAAGGCTTTCGAAGATTCGCTCTACCCGCAGGTGGTGTTCGATTTCCGTGTCCGGCTCTTGATCCGACCTGAGGTTTTGCACCAGAGCCGCCCCGTATGCTTCGTCATCGGCGCTCAGAATAGGGGCCCTGGGTATGGAGTCGGTCCGAATCGGTGTGCGAATGTTCGCTGTGCAGGCGCTAAATATGGCGCTGGCGACGAATAACAGCAGGATTAGCTTTGCTCTTCTTGTTGGTCGGGGCATCGCGCTATGCCAATCGGCCGGTGGTTCCGCAAAAGATAAGGTGGGCAAGGGATCGGACGCAAGTCCAAGGCGCCAAAGTCTCCACAGGAACGCAGGCTTGAGCCGGGGCGGAACGACCATAGGAACGGGGCTCCGTGGTGCCGCCGGCTCGGTGCAAAGCGACTGCCGGTTCGCTTCCGGGCCGACTGAATCTCAGGCGCCCGAGCGGTTGCGGGCGTCGTCGATCAGGGGCAGATACTCGCTCCAGTCCCGGATCGAGCCACGGTGCGCGAACAATACGATGCCGTGCTTGTCGAGGACGAAAATGACCGGTACGACACGGGTGAGCTCGCCGGTTTGGGGTGGATCCCCCGTGTCGTCGGCGGTAGTGCCCGCAGCTGCGAATCTGGGCCGTAGCAGGGGAATGTCCGCGAGCCCGTTTTCCGCCAGCCAGTGCTGGGTGTCGGAGAAATCCTCCCGCAAGGGCAAGAGCAGGACCGCAGCATCGGAGCGGCTGCGCAACTCACCGCTGAACTTCAGCAGCTTCGGGAGCTCCCGGCGGCAGATCCCGCACCAGGAGGCCCAGAAATACAGGATCCGGACCTTGCCGTGCGACTCGGAGAGCCGGCTTCGGGTCCCGTCTCTGGCCTCCAACACCAGATCGGGGAAGCGTTGCCCGACCTGCACGCCCTCCGGGCTCTGGACGGCCATCGACGCGGGCTTGTACGGTCCCCAGAGGCGTTTCCAATCCTCTTGCGCGAATACGACCTGGCCGTCTACGTCGAAGAGCACGCATTTTTGTTCGGTGCGCGCGCTGCAGCGGGCGGCCGCTGAATCCGCGGCTGCCTGCGAGCTGGCTTCGCCCGCAACCCAAGCCCAGGTGCCGCCGGGCGCGATGGCAAAGGCGCGATGAGACTGGGCCGCGAGATAGGTCCGATAATCCTCGAGGGCACGCTGGCCCACATGTGGTATCGCGGGTTTGCTTGCCCCTGCGGCGGGATGTGCGGGGACGGGCTGCTCGAGCCCCGGCAGGGCCAAGGCTCCAGGGTGTTCGAAAACGGACAGCAACAGCACAATCATCGGCCACCCCGGAAAGCCGGGCCGGGCGCGCGCAGGGCTTGCGCGGAATCACTCTTCTAGCCACATGGCGAGCCCCTTTTTCGGCTCCTCCAAACCCAAAGCCGGATCCCCCCATGCAGAAGGACCCCAAGCAGGGGGGGCATGACCAGCAGCAAACCGATTGCGTCGATCCATCGGTTGTCATCGCGCCCCGGAATATAGATGCCCTCCACGCTTTCCAAGCGGCCTTTCCGTCGATGGCATTGGGTGCAGCTGAGAGTGTCCTCTTTCGGCGCCACCATCTGGGCAACCGGCCAGTACATCTCGGTTTCGACGAACCCGTATTCGCCGCTGTACACTGCATCGACGCTATCCATCCCCCGTTCGACCGCCTTGGACCAGTTGTAGTTGCCCGAGAACGCGGCGTCATCGTCGCCGGCGGTGTGGAACACGGCCAGCGTCTCCAACCCCTTGTCGAAGGGCTGTTTACCGCGGAACACGCGGATCGGCCAGATCCGCGCGGCGGGATCGTCCG
>JAHEIA010000493.1 GCA_024639625.1 Chromatiales bacterium | reverse complement strand
CGAGCACTACGCCCTTGCCCTGGGTTCCCACCAGGAGCTTGATCACCGTCGGCGCTCCGCCGACCAGTTTGACGAGATCGCGAGTGTCGTCTGGGGAATGGGCAAATCCGGTCACCGGCAAACCGATGCCCTTACGGGACAGCAGCTGCAGGGAACGCAGCTTGTCGCGGGAACGGCTGATGGCCACGGACTCGTGCAGCGTGAACACCCCATCATTTCGAACTGGCGGACCACCGCGGTGCCGTAGAAGGTCACCGAGGCGCCGATGCGCGGAATGATCGCATCGATAGGCGGCAGGGTCTCGCCCTTGTAGTGAATTTCCGGATGGACCGGGATGATATTCATATAGCAGCGCAGCGGGTTGATGATCTGCACCTGGTGGCCGTGCTGCGCCGCCGCTTCTGAGAGACGGCGGGTGGATTAGAGGTTCGGTCCCCGTGAAAAAATGGCGATTCTCATGCCGACAACCAGTGATCGAGAAAACGATCGAACCAGAGACCCAGCGGTTCGTGGTGCTCACCGTAGGAATCAAGCTGTCCGTCGGCCTGCTGGGCGCCAGGCAAGGCAAGCCGCTCCATCCCGCTCTCCAGCCAGTGCAGCAATATTTCCCGGGTCACCTCGGGATGGAACTGCAACCCGTAGACATTGCCGTCGTAGCGAAAAGCCTGATTCTGAAATGTCTCTCCGGTTGCCAGGAGCTTGCTGCCCGAAGGCATCTCAAAGCCCTCCATGTGCCAGTGATAAACATTCATCGCACTGGGGAACAGTGCACTGCCCTCAGGCGTCGGGTACAAGGGGTAGTAGCCGATCTCAGCGGCGCCTTCAGGGTGGCGGCTTACCGTTGCACCCAGGGCACGCGCAAGCAGTTGTGCCCCCAGGCAGAGTCCCAGGTACGGCGTACCTGCGTCGAGCACTTCGGGAATCCAGTCGAGTTCCGCCCGAATCCCGGGAAGCTCGTTGTCGTCGTTGGCGCTCATCGGTCCACCCAGCACCACGACCCCACGATAGCGCTCGGTTTGCCGCGGCAGCACATCCCCCTCTACGGGGCAGCGCACGTCCACCTGGAGCCCGCGGGAGACAAGCTTCGTGCCGAGCCGGCCGAGCGAGGCAGGCAGGCGATGGGCGACAACCAGCACCCGGCCGGTCATGCCCGTGTTAGCCCGCGCCCTGCGAAGGGATACCTATGAGCGTCGGTCATAACTTGGTAACTTGTTCCCCCTGTTTTGTTCGATCGTATCACGCGCTTTGCCGAGCGGTGCAATCTGCTGGCAAAGACGGAACAAAGGTGTTGCTTTGCCCGCCCGTTTCACGACCGTCCTTGTCTTGGCCTTCTCGCTCGCACTGTCGGTGGCGTGTGGGCGCGCCTCACTTGCCGGCCCAGCGCCAACATTTCCCCTACCGGTGGGCGATCAGCTTGTCCGGGTCGAGATAGCCGAGTCCGTGGACGAGCGCTCGAGAGGGCTCATGTTCCGCCGCGGCCTGGAGCGAGATATGGGCATGCTGTTCATCTTTCCGCAGCCCCAGCAATTGAGCTTCTGGATGCGCAACACCGCTATACCCTTGGACATCGGCTTCTTCGACAGCGACGGCATCCTGCGCGAAATCCATGAGCTCCGGCCATTTGACGAACGCCCCGTCGTTTCGGAAAGCACAGGGTTGCGTTTTGCCCTAGAAGTCAATCGCGGCTGGTTTGCCGCCCAAGGGGTCAGCGCCGGTGCTCGCCTCGATCTGGAGACGCTCGCAGAAGTCCTGGCCCAGCGCAACGCCGTCGACTGAGTCCAGGACCGAGATACCCTCGGCGGCGTTCACTTCAGCGAAAACCTCGCCGGTGCTAGCTGCGCGCGTCCTCGTAAGAATTTTCTTACCCCGCGCCCGGTTCAATGCTTACAACTCGCGTCGAGGATGTAGCACAGGGCTTGACTGCACTCTCTCATGACCAGCATGGCAATTCTCGGCAACGATTTGGGAATGTCGACACCCCCACCGACAACCCCCCGAGGAAACCATGGAAACTACACTCTATTGTAGCGTCGTCGTCCTCGTCGCCTACCTTGTACGAGGAATCGCCGGATTTGGCTCCGCTCTGGTCGCCGTACCCCTGTTGGCGCTGGTTCTTCCACTCACCGTGGTGGTTCCGTTGGTCGTTTTTCTTGATTATGTCTGCTCGGCCACGCAGGGACTCAAGAACCGGCACCTGATACAGTGGCGAGAATTGCTGCCGCTGATTCCCTTCGCCCTGATCGGTGTGGTCACGGCGCTCTTTCTCTTTCGCAACCTCGATAGCGCCGGCCTTGCCCAGGCTCTCGGTGTCTTCGTTCTGGTCTATGCGGTCTACCAGTTGCTGCCTCTCAAGGAACTCGCCGGGTCACGATGGTTGGCGGCGCCCGCCGGTATCTTTGGCGGCATGGTGGGAACACTGTTTGGAACCGGCGGTCCCTTCTACGTCATCTACCTCACGCTTCGGCGTCTCGACAAGGGCGCCTTTCGAGCCACCTTCGCCGCCAATTTCCTGATCGACGGATCCATGCGCTTAGGCGCCTACACCATGGCCGGCTTCTACGACAAGGAAGCGCTTCAGCTCATGATGATGGCGTTGCCCATTGCCTTCGTCGGACTTTTCCTGGGTGGCCGGATTCACACCAACCTTTCCCAACAAGCTTTTCTCAGACTCGTCAGCGTACTGCTTCTGGGTAGCGGCACCGCCCTGTTGATGAAGTAGCAGAGCGTGTCTTTCGGGACTTGGGACCCCCGTCCTGAATTCCTGGCACGCATTCTGCCTTTTAACCTCGCAGGGCGGCAGGCTCCAGGGAAGGAACCTCTCAGCATCGAGCCAAAGCCGCAGG
>JAHEIA010000083.1 GCA_024639625.1 Chromatiales bacterium | reverse complement strand
TTGCCGGAAGTAGGCGTGCAGCACCGCCTCCCGCGGCCCCGCGTACAGCATATCGAACCCGTAGCCGGTGACCATGGCGCTATTGGGCGGAAAATACAGCTCGACCATCTTGCGGATCGCTGCATCGCGAACCGGGGCGGGGATATCGCCCGGCTTCAGCTTGCCGAGCAGCATGTGGATGACCAGGCCGTCGCAGCCGAGTCGGTCCATGGCCATATGGCATAGCTCTTCGTGGGCACGGTGCATCGGGTTGCGGGTCTGGAAGGCAACCACCTTCTTCCAGCCACGCTCCTGTATCTCGTTGCGGATCTCCACAGCCGTGCGAAAGGTGTCCGGGAAATCATCCTGAAAATAACTGAAGTGCAGCACTTGGATCGGGCCGGATACGGCCATGCGCCCTTGGGTGTTGAAGGTCTTGACCCCGGGGTGCTCTGGGTCGGCGGTCCGGTATACCTTGTCCGTCATCACCTGCATCTGGTGGTCACTGACCTCCTCGATATTCTCCACGTCCATGATCGCCAGCACCGGTTCCCCTTCCATGTTCGGGTCGCGTAGAGCGATGCGCTTGGCACCGGCAATCGCGTCGACGTTCTCCAAGAGGCACAACACCGGGACGGGGAAAAAGCTGCCGTCGGACAGAGTCATCGACTCGGCGGCACCCATGGCATCCGCCACATTCATAAAACCCCGTAGCGGAGTGAAGTAGCCGCCACCCATCATCACGGCGTTGCCCGCCGATTGCGAGCTGATCACCACCGACGGGAGGGACTCCGCTTCGTGCATCAACTCATGGTGCTTGTCGGGATCGTAGACAAACAACGGTTTTAGGGTTTCGGAACCTACGGGATTGATCATCTGACTTCCTCTCCTTCGTTTCGGTCTCGCATGTCGCATCCTATCCCGCCAATGGCCGCAAATGAGTAGGCAGGCTCGGATCCATAACCGCACCGCGCAGGCTGCGTCCAATAATGAATCTGGCCGTCAACCAAGCGCGAAGGCGATACAAGTGCTCCCAGCGTTCATTTTCCCCATGCGCAAAGCCGGAGCTGGGCCGGGAAGCGTCATACCCTACCACAACAAATCCTTAGTCTACCCAAGTTTATTTTTATAGGCGGAAAAAAAACCTCATCCCTGGTCCCGGCGGGAGCCGCCCCCTCTTCGCGGCACGCAACCAGACACTTTGCCTGCAACCCGGATACCTACTCCAATTGGGCTATGTAACGACGCCCCCACTCGGTTATCATTGCGCCCAATACGGAAACGCGACGGATTTTCACGCCCAGGATCCGGCACCAAGAACCACGGACGCATGAGCCACCAGCCAAGATCTTTCCGACCCAGCCTCGATTCGCCGCGCTGCCGTGTGTTGCGCTATGGGCAAGAGTCCGTTCCCGATTTCGTTAGGGTGCCAGATCTTCGGCCTTCGCGCGAGACAACCCGTGTCGGGCCGGAATCGCCCTTCGATGGTCATCTCGAAAAACCAAGAAGGAAGTTTCTTACACTCCACTGCACAGAGGAATCATGATGTCCGCAGAAGAGACCAGGCAGGCTTCAGCGCCTGCAAGCAAGAAGAAGGCAGTAGCGAAGAAGGCGCGAGCCACGAAAAAGACCGCGGCTCCAGCCACTGCCAGCGCGAAAAAGGTTACACCCCAGAGCACACAGGCCGGCGTGCCTGCGGCAAAGAAGGTCGCGAGTCAGCCGAGCACAGCCAAGACTCCGCTCAAGGCCAAGGCGTCGGCCCTGAAGGCCAAGCCCGCAGCAAAGCCCGCTAGCGACACGATCAGCTTGCAGAAGCGCAACGAGATGATCGCCACCATGGCCTACCATCTATCGGAGAAGCGCGGTTTTGCTCCAGGATGGGAACTGGAAGACTGGCTCGAAAGCGAGCGGGTCGTGGACAAGATCCTGGCCAGCAAGAATGTTTCAATCGGCAAGAAATAGTCGCAACCGCGCGCCGGCCTCATCAAACGAGGACGGCGCTCATCGGCTGCCCCCGGCGCCGCTAGCCTAGATTCTTGACACCGTGGGGAACGTGACCGGTCGGCACGTGCCGGCTCGCCGAATCGCAGTGGCTCTGCTGGTCATCGAAGAAGATATCCGCCCCAAACGCGCGCAGAAACTCTCCTTTTTCCAGCCCGCCAAGGAAAAGCGCCTCGTCGATACGCACTTTCCAAGCGCGGAGCGTACGAATGACCCTTTCGTGGGCTGGAGCGGCGCGCGCCGTGATCAGCGCCGTTCGCAGCGGCGACTCCCCAGCAGGCAGCAGCGACTGGATCAGGTGGAGGGCGGCAAGAAACCCCTTGAAAGGCCCACCCGAGAGCGGCCGGCGAGCGAACGTTTTCTCGCTCCGCGAGAACGCTTCCAGCCCCTCATCCTGGTAGATCCGTTCCGCCTCGTCGGAAAACAGAACCGCGTCACCGTCGAACGCGATCCGCAGTTGATCTGAAGCGCCCCATTCGTTATTCGCCCCCTGTACCGGCAGGATGGTCGCCGCGGCGTAGCCGGCCTGCAAGGCCTTGGCCACGTCTTGCGGGTCGGCGGAAAGAAACAGATGGGCACCGAATGCAGGAACGTAGGTGTAAGGACTAGCACCGCTGGTGAACGCTGCTCGCGTGATGTCCAGCTCATGGTGCTCGATGGAGTTGAAGACCCGTAACCCGGTATCCGCGCTATTGCGCGAAAGCATGATTACCTCAATCCGCGCCCGTTCCCGCAACAGGGAATTGAGTGCCAGCAGTTTGCACACCAGCGGAAAGGCGACGCCCGGTTGCAGGACATCGTCTTCGTGCGCAACCTGATACTCCCAGTAGGCGTCGATTCCCTGCTCCTCGAAAACCTTATGGGATTCGTCGAGGTCAAACAGGGTTCGCGAGGAGATCGCAACCACCAAGTGGGGAACGCTCATGCTGTTGTCCAAGGAAAGCACCGCCTCCAGATGCCAGCCCTTACCCGTAGCAAGGGCCGCGCGCCGCCGTGAGCAGCAACCGGGGCAACTACCAAGGCATGAACGAGTTCATGAAGGACATCGGCCGACCGAGATTTTGATTCAGGCCCGCCATGTCTCCGCGCATGTTGTAGGTCGTTAGGGTGATGTTGCGCATCGACTGGTTCATGGCGTCCAGATTCGCCAGCATTGGCTCCAGGGTACTCACGTCACGCGCCATCGACTCCACGCTCACCGACATGGTCCGCACGTTGGCGCTCATCTGCCCCACGTTGTCCGAGACCGCCTGCATATTGCTCGCGATCACGGTCATGTTCGAGTCGACACTGATTGCCAGGTAATGCACGTCCTTCGCCAGGCTGAAAACCAAATAGAATCCATACGCGGCAAGGATGATGAAGGCGAACAGGGACGGATAGACGATCAATTCCCAACGCCGCGCACTCGTCTCGAAGGCGAGTGACAATCGATCCATGGAGTAGGCGTTGGCCTTTGCATCCGCGGCCTTATCGGCAGCGGAGTTCGGCCCTTCCGGGGTGCGACTTGGAGTCTTTTCTTCGGTCATTTAGGATCGACCTGGATCTTCATTTGGACATTGGATCCGCCGCTTCGCTAAGCCAGAAGGTTAGCACAAATTGTAGGGACCACAAAAAAATCTGATTAGCGTACAGAAATTTTCTATATCACTGAAACAGTAATATACCAACTTTCCGCGCGGAATTCTTCGTATACAGCAGCAACCCGCGCTGAAGGTTGGCTTCCGCGGTAAGTACCGCGGAGGCGCCGCCAGTCTCCGCTAACCCCAGCCATGCGCTAAAAGCGCTCATGCCACCGCAGCAATAACCTCGCTGCTCGGGGATGCAGCATCAGAATCGACCGGCGAAGGGTCCGCATACAGCAACCTGCCGTCAATCCCGACCCACGTATATGCTATCCCGCTTACTCTGGGAACTCATCCAGGCTCCGCCGGGGGGAGTATGCGCTCCGCGCATCCGGGACGGTATTGGAGGATAACCATTTTGCAGTCATACCGGTAGTGCCCGGACGGTCACTAAGGCTAAATGTCCGTGGCAATCAGCTGGCCTCGAAGGGAAAGATTCAGCGACGGCCCCTCAGGGCCGCCGTTGCAACAGACTAGAACTCACCCGCTGCGCCGCGGCGCATGATATCCAGGATCACGTCCTTGACCTTCAGGGCCCGCGCCTTCAACTCCGGCGGCAACTGTGCTCCACCGTGGATCATCAGGTCCATATCGAGCGCGTATAGCCAGAGCTTGCCCTCAGCGTCCTCCAGCAGAGTGATGCGGCACGGCAGATAAGCCGAAAAGGCGTCGCTGTAGTCGAGCATCTCCGCAGCGATCAGCGAGTTGCAGAACAGATAGATCTTCACCAAGCGGTATGGCTCACCCGTCTTCGCCTCGATGTCCTTGTACAGCGGAAGTTCGCCGACGTTGGACATGTTGTGCTCGTTGGCCACGAACTTCATGGTCTCCTCGACGTCCTGCCAGGTCAGGCCCTCCGCCACCGGCATCTTCCACACGGTAGCCTCAGCGGCATTCTGCGTCGCCAAGACCTTCTCGGCCATGGCGAGGTAAACCCCGCCCGCCTTCGGATCGAAATCCCTGAGCTGGTCCTGGTACCTGACGAACAGCGCTACAATCCCGGCTACCGAAAGCAGGCCGATCAGCGCGAACAGATTTCTGATTGTTCTCATACCCTCACCTCACTCGAAATGCGTTCATCGCTGCGCGGCGGCACCAAGCGTCCGCTGGTCCCCCAGCAGCTCTTGCAGCTGCTCCTCGTAGGCCGTCGACAACCGCGAAATCGCTTCCGCCAGCCCCCGGGCCCGCTCCTGCTCACCGCGCTGCACCAATAGCACCGCCGCATCATAATACGCTTTAGCGGCCAGATCCATTTCACCCTGTTCGCGAAACACGTTGCCCAGTTCGCCGAAGAAATCCGGCTCTTCGGGATAATCCTGGGTCAGCTGCCGGTAGTAGCCGATCGCCCGATCGAGCTCGCCTTTCCAGTAGGCGCGTCTCGCCTCGCTCAACACTTGATCACGCTCGTCCGCAGCGGCGCTAGCCGGTGCGGAGCCCTGCGCTGGGGGGGATGACGCAACGCTCCCATCGAGCGGCCGGAAATTGTAGTTTTCCATGGCGGCCACCGGCTCGGGATTGCTCCAGTCACTGGCTTCGCGAGCCTCCGGGGCCGGTGCAATCGCGTCACGCTCCGCCGTTTCTGGCGCCGCTGGCGTCTGCGGCCGATATCGGCTCGCGTCATAGGACATCTCGGCAGCGGATTCTTGCGCCTGCTCGCCCTGCTTTTGCCAATACGGAGGAACCTCGGTCGCCGGTTCCCTAAGTGCCACAGCGGCTGCGTCGGGTCGTTGCGGCACAATTTCAGCGGCGGCATCCGGCGACGCAGAGACATGCTCCTGGTCCGCTTGTTTCGCCTCGGAAGACGACGCCAAGCCCAGACGCCCGCGCCACTCGTCGATTACATCGTCGGGCAACAGGAAGCCGACGGTCACCGCACTGACCAGCGCGACCAACAGCACCAATCGACCAAACCAACGGAAGAAAGATTTCATCGGACAGGCCCCCGTATCAAAGGTCTATTTCACCAGTCTCGGATACAATGCAGCGCACAGGGCATTCAATTCGCGCGACCCCTTGCTGCGGGAATCCAGCTCGAATACCGCCAGACCTTCACTGAAGGAGCGTCGGTAGATGGTGCGCTGCGCCAGCCGTTGCCTGATGAACTTGATTCCCGGAAGAGAGACCAAAGCCGCCGCCGCTTCATCCGACTCCCGCACCGCGTGGTGGGTGTCGCCTCGATTGATGAAACCGAGAATCTCTGGCTTCGCCTTTGGATTAGCGTTCATCTCGACGAAGCGAATGAAGCGCTGGGTAGACCAGATGTCGGCTTGGCTCGGCGGCACGGGGACCACCACTCGATCCGCTAATTCCAACGCCCGCTTAAAGGAGTCCATACCTGCCGTCCCGACATCGATCAACACTTCGTCGGCATCACTGAGCTTCTTTTTATCCTTGAGCGCGGAAACACCCTGCACACGGATCGGCGGGTCATACCCTTCTTCCGCCCTCACCTCTGCCACGTCGGTAAGTGTTGCCTGCGGATCGGAATCTACGACCATTACGTCCAGTTCCGCCATCGCCAACCACACGGCGAGATTGAAGGTGACCGTGCTCTTGCCGGACCCTCCTTTCAGACTTCCAACTAAAGTGATCATTGCCGTACCTTTCTTGCAGCGCACGCGGGATCCGCTTTCAACCCGGTGCTGACGCCGTTGCGTTATCCTCCACCAACCTCCAACGCCATGTACCGCCGAACGCGTCCAGCCGTCAGCGCCCTTCTGGCTGTTCTCCTACTTGCGGGAGGCTGACGCGCTGATAACCTGCTGGAATGTTGAACAGGTACGGCGGCTGCTCTCCTTCTTCGATGTCGATCAATTCCTGTACGTATCCGCCAGGAAACTCTTGCCGGATCGCGATTTCCAGTTTCGGATCATACCACTGGAAGGCCCTTTGTTCGGATTGATTCGGAGCCGAGGAGATCATCTCCCATTTTTCGACCTCCCGTCCACCCCGCACTTCGCTGCCCACCAGACGCAACTCGGTCCTCCGCCCGTCAGACATCCTGCTGCGCAACGGAAATCCCCGTTCTACATCGATCCAGTGCGTTCCCTCGATGGTCCTATCCTGGGCGGAAAAGCTCATGCTCCATTTTTCCGCTTCACGACCGTTAACCGTCTCGGTACCGACTTTGCTGCAGGTCATACCCGGCAATCCGAGACACGGGTTATGGTCCTCACCCTTCGCCTGCCCGGCTCCAGCGGGAATCCGTTGCTCCAGGTAGCGCTTGTGCTCGGGATACAGGATCCAGCTCAGATTGCGCTCGTGGTCGACAATCTGGACGATCTGCTGCCCCGCCTGGTCCATTTCGGTTCGCACCCGATGCCGTCCTACGAACATCTTGCCCCGTGTAGTCCCCTGAGGTCCGGAGTGCACGGTGTCCGCGGCGAAGGGAACAGCGGGAGGCGAAGCCGCCCAGGCGCCTTGCACGACACAGGCGCCGGCAGCCGTCAGCCAAAGAAGCAGAAGTCTTGATCGAACCATGCAAGCTATCCTCCTGAGCCGCTCACGCCGTATCGCGCCAATTCTTTTCCTGACGTGCCACTGACTTTCAGCCTGTTTTTACCGTTTGTCCAGTCGCTGATGGCATGATCGTTGGTGAGGATCCCTGATGGGGTTGCGGGAGCGTCTGCGCCAGGGATACCGCAGTCGAGCCTCAGGAACGTATTCACCGCGCATCCCGCAACCGCATCCCGGATGCGCGACCGGCCGCGGGTTAGTTCATCCGGCTGAGCCTGGCTGAGTTTCCGGGGATTCTGTTTCAACTTCTCGGGTAGCCACTCGGGGAATTCACCGCAGCGGCTGCTTTCGCCGGGTAAGCGCAGACCTCCGCCTGCCCCGCCGCGCCCGCCGTCAGGGCGATGACCAGGGGCGAAACGGATCATGCTGCGGCGTTGCATAACCAGTGCCTTCGAACCCCACACTCGGGTAGACGCCGTTAAAGCCCGGGTCCCGGGCCGCCGGCTGAGCGGTTTCGGCCGGCGCAGCGAAGGCGGCCCCACCCGGGTCGAATCTGCTGCCCAATGCCTGTTCACCGTCGTCGAGCGGCCGGAAGCGGAATCGGGTCGGAGCGTCAGCCCCGGGGGCGTACCACAGAAGCGCACCAGCGCCCGTCCGGCCGGCGTCCACAGCCGCGTGGCGTTGGCTCCTCGCCTCACCATAGGTCCTGCCGGCGAGCGGCGAGACTTGCTCCCGGTAGCCCCGGGATCGCTCCGCGCGGCGCGCTGGCCGCACCGCTGAATCTCGGGAATAGGCGTCTGCGTAGCCGCTCGCGCCCGGAACAGTCGGCTGTTCCGGCCAAGGGCGAAAACGGTGCACTGGCGGCTGGGGCTGTCCGACGCTGGAATATGCGGGAAAGTCTGGACCCTGGGAATACCCTGCGCCGGCGCTGGCCGGGTTTCCTGGGTACGCGGTGTCAAAGTATTCTCGGCCGCTACCGGCTGATGCAGTCGGGGGCGAGGCCCAATACGTCGGCTGGGCTGGGGTGGCACCGTAACCGTAGGCCGGAGAGTCGGGCGCCGAGCCCCCGTATTGTGGCGAAACCGGCTGATCGTAGTTGGGACCCGGCCATTGCGATGGCGGCCTGGAGGCCTGGTTCGCCATGGCGCCGGAACGGAAGGACGGGTCGTTCCAGCTCTGAGCATCGTAACCCCAAGCCGGCACCGAAGGATCTCGCGCCTCGACTTGCGGAACGACCGCCTGACCCCAATCCTGCTGCCACCCGAAGGCAGTTCCCAACGGCAGACAAACCAACAGGATCCCGATTCGAGCTACAAGTGAGAGGCGCTGCAATCCCATACCCTGGAAATAGTTCCTGTAGTTGTCTCTAGGGCCTACCGACCCCAGTGTGGACCGCCCAATGGAAGCGGATCCGGTGCACCAAGCGCAGCTTGATGGTTTCTCCTATGCGGTACGCAACACCTGCTAGAGCCGATCCATCCCCATGCCGTCCTGGTCCTCGTTCCCGTCCAACTTGAGACGGATTCCCCGCCTTGAGCCACGTTTCTGAGACGGGGCTGCGCTGTCTGCCGCGGCGTTTGGGACGGTCCCTGTTTCGGCATCGGTGCGCGTTGTGGCTCTAGCCGAATCCTCGGGCGTGACATCGGCAACCGCTTGGGCGCGGGTCGATGGAACCTGCGTCTCGGCCGGATGCTCATCCGGCAACGCCTGCGCGGCGGCTTGAGCGCCGCTAGACGATCCGCTGCTGGCGGAGTTCCCTCGTTGGTCCACAGCCCCACCGGAGCTGCCGCCTGCTGCGGACCGTCCGCCGGATGCCGGCGACGGCGTCCCACCCCCTCCCCGGCGTTTAGGCTTCTTCCGGAAAAGCTGCAAGATCAGCAGCAGGATCCCGCGCAGGGCGTAGAACACCATGGACACCATAGTGACCAGCCCGCCCCATAGCCGCAGGGGCAGACTCGGCGCGGTCCGCGCAATGCGTTTGGCGGGCGGCTTCTTCGACGTCTCGTCTTCCGGAAAGGGAATCGCGGTCCCCGGGGGACAGCCCGCGGCCGCCACCTCGCACAAAGATCTCGCCGCCTTCATGCAACCAAGCGGAATCACGATCAGTGTCAATACGGTAGACACCATCACTCCCG
>JAHEIA010000082.1 GCA_024639625.1 Chromatiales bacterium | reverse complement strand
GCCGATGAGGAGGATATTGCTTTTAGCAATCTCCACCTCATCTTTTTGACCACGTACTTCCAACCGCTTGTAGTGGTTGTAAACCGCTACGGACAATACCTTTTTCGCCCGATCCTGGCCGATTACATACTGATCCAGCGTGGTCTTGATCTCTTGGGGTTTCGGCAGCTTGCTGGTTTCCTTACCGACACTCTCCTGCATCTCCTCGCGGATAATGTCGTTGCACAGCTCTACGCATTCGTCGCAGATGAACACCGACGGCCCGGCGATGAGTTTCCTCACCTCATGCTGGCTCTTGCCGCAAAAGGAGCAGTACAACAGCTTACCGTCGTCACCTCTGCCACGATTATCCTGACTCATGATGCGTATTCTCCGCCTCGCCTTGGGGCTCCTGACCTAAAGCCTACCCGGAACTTCTTGAGGATCTCACCACCTGATGTAAACCATCTAGTACCAAATGGCAAGGCCACTCGACCCCCGATCTCCCCCGCACCCACCTGCGCCGGCGCAGAAAACCGTCTATCCAGCCACCTCGCCAAGGCTGGCCCGATCGGTCAGTACCCGATCTACCAGCCCGTAGGCAACAGAGTCTTCGCCGCCCATGAAGTTGTCCCTCTCGGTATCCGCCCGGATCGTCTCCAGCGGCTGTCCGGTGTGCTTGGCGAGGATGTGATTCAGCCTGTCGCGCAGCAGCAGGATTTCTCGCGCATGGATCTCGATATCGGTCGCTTGGCCCTGGAATCCGCCCAACGGCTGGTGGATCATCAACCTGGTATGGGGCAGACAGTAGCGCTTTCCGTGCTCCCCCGCGGCCAAAAGCAAGGCCCCCATGCTGGCGGCCTGTCCGATGCACATGGTGCTCACCGGTGGCCGGATGAACTGCATCGTGTCATAGATGGCGAGGCCCGCGGTTACCGATCCTCCCGGCGAGTTGATGTACAGATGGATATCCTTATCTGGATTCTCCGATTCCAGGAACAACATCTGGGCAACCACCAGGTTCGCTGTATGGTCGTCAACCGGGCCGACCAAAAAGATCACGCGCTCCTTCAACAGTCGAGAATAGATGTCGAAAGACCGCTCGCCGCGTGAAGTCTGCTCCACGACGATCGGCACCAAACCGAGATTCTGCACTTCAGATTGATTCATAGTTTCTCTTGCACTGTGCCGTAAAAGGTTGACTCGCCCGCCTCAACGGGTCTCCATCAGCTCGTCAAACTCCGCGGGCTGTTCCTCGACGGCCGCCTGCTGCAACACCCAGTCGACAACCTGATCCTCGAGCACTACCGATTCGACAGCTGCCAGCTGTTCCCGATCGTTGTAATACCACTTCACAACGTCCTCCGGCTGCTCGTAACTGCTGGCGAATTCTTCGATCGTCCGGCGAACCCTCTGCGGATCCACATCGATGCCGTTTTGCTTGACCACCTCAGAGATCAACAGGCCCAACGCTACGCGCCGCTTGGCTTGCTCCGCGAACAGTTCCAGGGGCAATTCGAACTTACCCACCCCACCGGAGGCTTTTACTTCGTTGCGCGCCTGCTCCTGCAGCCGCCTCGATTCCTGATCCACCATCACCTTCGGTACGTCAATGGAATGGGCCTCCAGCAGCGCATCCATCACCCGGTCTTTGAGCAAGGCGCGGGTCTTCTGCTCCAGTTCCCGCTCCATGTTCTGCCGCACGTCCTTCTGCAGGGCATCAACCCCCCCCTCCGTGATGCCGAGGCTGCGCAGAAACTCTTCGTCCACCTCGGGAAGAACCGGCTCCTCCACGCTGGACACCGACACTTCGAAGCGTACCGGTTTACCGGCCAGCTTTTCCACCCGGTAATCTTCTGGGAATTGCAGATCGAGAGTCCGTTCGTCCCCGACAACAGCACCGATCAGTCCAGCCTCGAAACCGTCGATCATCCGCTTCGAACCGATGACTAGCGGCACATCCTCCGCTTCACCACCGTCGAAAGGCTCCCCATCGATGCTGCCCTTGAAACTGATTTTGACCAGATCCTCGGCTTGAGCACCTCGCCCCACAGGATTCCAAGTGGTACGCTGCCTACGCAACTTATCGACCATTTTAGCAACGTCGGCGTCCTTGATCTCCGCACTGGGTCTCTGAATCGAGAGGCGCTCCATGGCTGCCAGTGCGATCTCGGGCAGTACTTCGAATATCGCGGTGTACCGGTAACCCTGCCCGCCGTCCCGCTTGGCCTCGATCTTCGGTTCTCCTGCCGGTTTGAGATTCTCCTGAGCCACCGCCTCGAAGAAACTCGACTGAACCATCTCACCGAACACCTCGCCGCGGACGTTGCCGGCGAACCTCTGCCGGACGACGGTCAAGGGAACCTTGCCCGGGCGAAATCCGTGCAGCTTGACCTTACGCGATAATTCCTTGAGCCGCCTGTCGACTTCCCCATCCACCTTTTCGGCGGGCAGTTCCACGGTCATACGGCGCTCCAGACCCTCACCTGATTCAATCGAAACTTGCATGCAATCCTCTCGCGCAGATTTAACCTGCCGATCCTCTATCTTTGATTCACGGAAATCGAACCCCGCCTGCTGCCAGCGCAACAACCGCGTGACCCGACAACTGGTGCGAAAGGGGAGACTCGAACTCCCACGGGTTGCCCCACTGGAACCTAAATCCAGCGCGTCTACCAATTCCGCCACTCTCGCTTTCGAACCGCGGACTGCTTCGGCCGGTCCGGATCCAATTCACCATTATATCAACTCTCCTTGGGGAGCTAAACCTGAATGATCCTCGCTGATCTCCTTGCCGCCGCGCGGAGGCCCGGCATCAGGCCGGCTCACCCGGCCGGCGGCGGATACGGCCACGCTTCGGCCGATACAACCTGAGCTGGCCCGGAGGACGGGTCTTGAAGCGCCGATGGGTCCACAAATATTGTTCTGGGGCAGCCTTCACCCAGCCCTCTATGAGGCGATTCACCCGGGAGGCATCCCTTGTGTCATTCCCGCTGGGGAAACCCTCGAGGGCCGGCGCAAAACGCACCAGGTAGCCGCGCCCGTTGGGCAACCGCTGAGTCTGAAAAGGCACCACCGCCGCCCCGCTCATCCGCACGATCCTACTGAGGGCGGTGATCGACGCCGCCGCGGTGCCGAAAAACGGGACAAACACGCTGTGCTGAGGCCCGTAGTCCTGGTCCGGGGCAAACCATAACATCCGGTTTTCCCTCAGGTAGCGGACCATGGATCGGGGGTCGCTGCGCGGGGCCGCTCCGCCACCAAAGCGCTCGCGAGAGCGGCGGATTACCGAGTCCAGGACCGGGTTCTTGTTTTCACGATAGGAGAAGGCGCTGCCAACATCGGGCACGGAAAGACTGGCGAGACGCCCGCAGATGTCCAGCGAAGTCGTGTGCGCGGCCAGCAGAACCACCCCCTTGCCGCGGGCCAGCGCGGCGCGCAGATTGGCCTCTCCCTCGACTCTCGCCAAGGGCTGCAGCCGCGCATCCGGCATCCAGAAGGCCATCGCCTCTTCCATCACCCCCATGCCAAACGATTCGAACACGCGCCGTTCAAGATCCATGCGCTGACGGTCGTCGAGTTCGGGGAAACAAAGTGCCAGATTGGTTCTCGTCACGTGTCGGCGGAAGTGGGACCAGTGTCCTATCCGCCGCCCAAGTACGCGGCCGAAGGAGAGCTGCCACCGGTAGGGAAACAGACAGAGTAGGCGGAATAGCCCCACGCCGGCCCAGGTCGGCCAATACTTGGGCCGGAGATAATGCCGACGCAACCCGGAATCCGCTGAGTTCACGGGCTATCTGGCTCCACAAGCAATGGTCCGGAGGGGCCCGAGCGACCGCTGCCAGCGGTCCTAGATCACCTTGGAAAAACGCTTGCCTGTTGTGCTTTCACGCAAATAATAGTCAAACGCCATACAGATGTTGCGGATCAGAAGCCGCCCGGCCGGTAGGACCTGGATACCGAGCGCATCCAGGGTCAGCAATCCATCCTCCTGCATCCCGGCAAGCTGCTCCAATTCAGGCGCAAAGTACTCGGCAAAACGAATCCCCCAACGCCCGTCGAGCGCACGGAAATCGAGCGCGAAGTGACAGATCAGGCGGGTAATCACGTCGCGCCGGATCTGGTCGTCCCGGCTGAGCTCGATACCGCGAAACACTGCGAGCGAGCCGGCGTCGATACGTGCGTAGTATTCGTCGAGGGTGCGCATATTCTGTCCGTAGGTAGGCCCTACCATACCGATCGAAGTCACCCCCAGACCGATCAGGTCACAATCCGCATGCGTAGAATAACCTTGGAAATTCCGGTACAGGGTGCCGTCGCGTTGGGCCTCCGCCAACTCGTCGTCGGGGCGGGCGAAATGATCCATCCCAATGTAGACATACCCGGCCGCGGTGAGCCGCTCAATGGTCATGCGGAGGATCTCCAGTTTTTCCTGCGGGCTGGGGAGTTCCTCCACGTTGATCCGGCGCTGCGGCTTGAACAGGTCGGGCAAGTGCGCGTAATTGAACACCGACAGCCGATCCGGCGCACTCGCGACCACCCGCTCGAGGGTCCCGGCAAAGCCGTCGACGGTCTGGAACGGCAGCCCGTAGATCAGGTCCAGACTGACCGAGCGAAACCCCTCCTCGCGGGCCGCGTGCATTACGCTGAGGGTTTCTTCTTCGCTCTGAATCCGATTGACCGCTTTCTGCACTCGGGGGTCGAAGTCCTGCACTCCGAGACTCACCCGGTTGAAACCGAGCTCCCGTAACAATTTTACCGTGTCGCCCTGGGCCTCGCGCGGATCCAGCTCGATCGAAAATTCGCCCTCCAGATCGTTCGCTAGATCGAAATGGCTGCGCGTCTGCTGCATCAGTTGGCGCATTTCGTCGTGACTGATGAAGGTGGGTGTCCCTCCTCCCCAGTGCAACTGCTTCACTTTCCGCGCATCGTCGAACAGGTCGGCTTGCATAGCGAGTTCCCGCTGCATGCGCTGCAGATAAGGCGCTGCCAGGGTCCGGTCTTTGGTCGCCAACTTGTTGCACGCGCAATAAAAGCAGACGGTGTCGCAAAAAGGGATGTGGAAGTAGAGGGATAGCGGGCGCCCACTCGCGTTGGACTCGCTTGCCGCCTGCCGATAGTTCCTCTCGCCGAAGCCATCATGAAACTGGACTGCCGTCGGGTAAGAGGTGTAGCGGGGGCCGCTCTTGTCATATTTTGCAATAAGAGCGGCGTCGAAAATCAGCGATTGGTCCATAGAGGCTCCTTGGGGCGGCCATAGCGCCCCGGGTCAGTCTTCGATCGTTTCGACATCCAATCCCTTGCGATGGGTTTCGTTGATCTGTTTGAGTAGGAGATGAAACGGGATCTCGTCCGCGTGCCTTTCGGCAACACTGATAAACGGCAGGTCCTCCCTACCGAAACTGTAGGTGCCTTCTTTCATCGACCCGTAGAGTACCCTGATCCCCTCTTCCAAGGGGTCGAGAAATCCCGGGAATCGATTCAGATCCTCGAGTTCGAAGGTAAGACACTCGCGCAGGTCGCCCACCTCGAACACCGCCTGCTTGACCCATTCAACGTACTCTTCCACGGTCCTGGCACGCTGGATGCTCATCGCCTACTCCGGCAAACGTTGAAAAACTTCTTGGTATTCGGTTAATTGCGCCGCGGTCAGCAGAAACACCCCGTCACCGCCACGCTCGAAATCCAGCCACAGAAAGGGGACCTCCGGGTAGCAGGCCATCAGGCTTTCGGCGCTACTGCCCACTTCGACGACGATAATACCATCTGTTGAGAGATAGCTCGATGCACAAGCTAGAATCCGCTTCACGAACGTCAAACCGTCTTCCCCGGCACGCAATCCAATGGCCGGCTCGTGGCGGTATTCGTCCGGAAGGGTCTCCATGTCCGCCCGGCTCACGTAAGGTGGATTGCTGACGATCAAATCGTAGCCCCCATGCGGTAGGTTGTCGAACAGGTCTGAGCGGAAAAGCCGCACCTGATGCTCCAGCTGGTAGCGTTCGACATTGCGCCGGGCAAGCTGCAGTGCGGGGTCAGAAATGTCCGCTGCATCCACTCGGCAATCAGGGAAACGAAGAGCACAGGCAACAGCGATGCATCCGCTGCCGGTGCACAGATCGAGGATCTTCTGTGGTTCGATACCGCCCAGCCAGGGCTCAAACCCTTGCTCGATCAACTCCGCGATCGGCGATCGCGGCACCAAAACGTTTTCGTCGACGTAGAAATCCAACCCCGCAAACCTCGCCTCTCCGACCAAATAGGCCGCCGGAATCTTTTCTTCTATTCTGCGTTGCAGCAACGCCAGCAAGAGGTCCCGCTCCGCTTCGGTAAGGCGACTATCGAGGTAACAGTCCGGCAGATCCAGGGGCAGGTGCAAGGCGCGCAGGATCAGAGTAACAGCCTCGTCCAGGCCATTGTCCGTACCATGGCCAAAGACTGCGCCGGTCACAGCAAATTGGCTCGCTCCCCAGCGGATGTAATCACGCAGAGTTTCCAGGCCGTCCGTTGATCGGTTCATCATGCCCCATCCATTACTCGCGAAATCGACTATAGCTCTGCCATACCACAGAAACCGCCTCGATCGCCACCGCCATTGGCCAGCCTTGGACAGGTATGGCATTCGCTTGGCGAGCGACATGATCTGCCCTGCGCTTCCGGTTAAGACACTAGCCTGGGCCCTCGCGCCCGCCAACGCGCGCTCAGGAGAAGCGCTTGCGCCTGGTGCGCGCTAGCGATTCAACCCTAGTCGCACGCCCTGGGGCATCCACCGGAGGGACACCAAGCCGTCGGTTAGCATTGGCAAGCCGATTTGCCGGGCCTATGCTATTCGTTCGTCCTCCAGGAGAACGCTTCCTTGCCGTATCAGCTCCTTCGCAGCCTTCGTTTCCAAATACCGGCCACACTCGTACTTCTCGTACTCCTGTTCGCCGGATCCGCCGCCTTTATCTCCGCCGCTCTCCAAGAACAACGCAACAGCACCGCCATTCTCCATTTAGCGGGGAAACTGGAGCTGACGGCACGGGATATGGCCAGCCAGGCGATGAATTATAAGCAGAATGCACCGCGCGACTATGCGACCTATTACCGTGACGTGAAGTTGTACTATCAGGACCTGATGCAAGACATGGCGGTGTTCGACGGCATCTCGGACGCCTTCATGCGCGAGGATTTCCAGCCCGATCTTACCGGGTTACCGGAAACCGTATATCAGGGCCTCAATGCACACACCCGGATGGCGACCCAGCAGGTCGAAGAGGTATGGGCGGACTTCAAGCGCGACCTGCTCCAGGCATTGGGCGCGGAAGTGGATGAGCCCCTGCTGGAACGAGCGGCCGAATATATCATCGCTAACCATCAGAGTCTGGATGACGCCACGACGAGTCTCCAGGAGGCGTTTCGCAAACAGGTCGATATCCACCTCAAGCTGATCAAAAGGACGAACACACTGGCGCTAGCCGCGATCGTCGCCTTCGCCCTGCTCGCCGTCTTCTGGTTCTACCGCACCGTACTGCGGCCCCTGGACACTGCGGTACGAGGCTTCCGCAAAGTTGCGCAAGGCGACTTCGGCCTGCAAGTCGAGGTGGGCAGCAATCAAGAATTCGCGTGGCTCGCCAATTCATTCAACCACCTTTCCCGACGCCTCCACGCCATCTTCCAACTCCTGGATCGCCTCCAGGAAGGCAGCAACCTGGACCAGACGTTACAGTTCGTTACCGAGGAGTTCTCCAGCCTGCTGCCGCTGGACTGGGTCGGGATCCTTTTCGTGATGGGCGACCAGGCGTCGATTAAATTGGATCGCAGCTATAGCAATGGGCAAGTGGAGATCGCCATTCGCACCTTCTTCCCGCTTCAGGGAACCCTATTGCAGGAAGCCCTGGATGCCGGCACGCCGCTGCACATCCCGGATATTCCCGCTACTTCTCGCAGCAACCGGAACTACCGATTCCTGCGCGTGCTGGCGGAGCGCGGCATGCAGGACTGCATCTTCCTTCCTTTTGCGGCACAGAGTCCAACCCCCGGTGTGCTGGTCTTCGCGACCAAACAGACCGGGGCCTACACAGCGGAACACCTGGAGCTGCTCTCCAACATCGCACATCTGGTCACCCACAGCTTTGGCCGTACCGTGCGCTTGGCGGAACGGGTGCACCTTGCTGCGATCGGCGAATTCGCCTCCGGCATTGCGCATGAAATGCGCAGCCCGCTCGCTACCGTGCGCCTTGCGCTGGACCACTTGCGCAAGCTCGGATTGGCGGAAAACTCAGCCAAAAGAGTGGCCCTTGCCATCCAAGAAAACGAGCGCATGGCCAGGCTGTTGGAAGACATGCTGATCTACGCGAAGCCAGTCAAACTAGAACTCCGGGCACTAGACCTTACGCAGGTACTGCGCGACATCCTGCGCAATCAAGCGGAACTGTTTCAGGAAAAGAACCAGCGTTTTGATCTGACCTGCGACGCTGGTCCGCAGCACATTTTCGGCGATCCGGATCGACTTACCCAAATCATCGTAAACCTTACGCGAAATGCCTGCGAAGCTGCCCCTGAGCGAACCAAGATTCGCTATCGAGTGCACGCCGACCGGGTGGCGGAAACCGTAACCGTCGACGTCTCCAATCCGGGGCCGACCATTCCCTCCGACGTACAAAGCAGGCTGTTTGAGCCGTTCTTCACCACCAAAGCCTCGGGAACGGGCCTCGGTCTCGGCATCGTCAAGCGATTGACCGAGGCGCACGGTGGAGAGATCAATGTTCAATCCGACGCGGCGAAGGGAACCTCGGTCACGGTCAGTTTTCCTGCGGCCACCACCGGGGTCAAACAGCGTCTTCCCTGACACTCCCGCATCTCGCAACCGGCAAAGGCCTACGCTGTCAGGCTGCCTTGGGATTGGGCTCCGCTTCCAGTGAACTCTTGCTCAGCTCCTGAAGACGCGCAGCCTCTTTCACACTGCCCCGCTCGACCAAATCCGCCAGTGTAATGTTGCTCAGGAAATCAAAGATCTCGCTGCTTAACTCGTTCCACAGATCGTGCGTCAGACAGCGATCCCCGTTGCGGCAGTTCTCGCGGCCGCTGCAGCGGGTAAATTCCACCCATTCATCCACCGCGCAGATGATATCCGCGATCGAAATTTGATCCGGATCTCTGGCCAGGAAATAGCCGCCACCCGGCCCGCGCACGCCACGAACCAATTGTTTGCCGCGCAACGCAGCAAACAGCTGCTCCAGGTAGGA
>JAHEIA010000492.1 GCA_024639625.1 Chromatiales bacterium | reverse complement strand
ACACCTGGAACGGTGGCTCAAGACACCGGATCGTCCGGGCGGACCGGCCGAGGAACCGGAGGAATTGCCGGGTCTGCTGATCGCTTTCATGCGCGTCGGAACCGCCGAGCACGACGACACCATCATCTTCGTGGAGCGCCAGGCCGACGCGGAGGCGCGGCTCCAGCAGATCAAGCTCGCCGCCGTAGGCCGCCTGACGGCGGGCATTGCCCACGAGATCCGCAATCCCCTCGCCGCCGTCAGTAACGCTGCCCAGCTACTCGAGGAATCCACCGGCCTCGACAAGAGCGAGCGGCGCATCACGGAAATCATCCGCAACAACGCGCGGCGCATGAATCGCATCGTCGAGAATATTCTTCAGGTTTCACGGCGGCAGCAGGCACGGCCGCGCATTCTGCAGGCCGCCCCGTTTTTGAACAGCCTCGTGGAAGAGTTCAAGAGCACGCGTCCTGAGCCTTTCGAAGCGCTGGAATTCAATGTCGAACCGGAGGATCTTGCCATCTATTTCGACCCCGGCCAGCTGCACCAGGTTGTCTGGAACCTGTGCCAGAATGCCTGCCGTCATGGCGCAACGCCGGAGAAGCCGGCGCGAATCGAGATCATCGCCCGCGACGGAGAGGAGGAATCCCCCGTGCCCTACCTGGAAGTTCTCGACTCGGGCCCGGGCGTGTCCGATGAGCAACAGCGCAGGCTGTTCGAGCCTTTCTTCACAACCAGCTCGAAAGGGACAGGCCTCGGCCTCTATCTCTCGCGGGAGCTCTGCGAGTTCAATCGGGCGAAACTGAGTTACCATCTACGCGAGAAAGGCGGCAGTCGCTTTCGAATCACATTTTCATCCAAGGAAGCCAGCGAGAAGCAATGGCCGATCGAACTGCACTGATCGTCGACGACGAACCGGACATTCGTGAGCTGCTCGAGATGAGCATTTCGTCCATGGGCGTCAAGGTGGAATCTGCCGGGGATGTGGAATCCGCCCGCCAACTGTTGAGGCAAACGCGTTTCGACGTGTGTATTACAGACATGCGGCTGCCGGATGCGAGCGGCATCGAGCTGGTAAAGCACATTCAAAGCACCTACCCCGCCCTGCCCACCGCCGTCATCACCGCCTACGGTAACGTGGACACCGCCGTGGAGGCCCTGAAGGCCGGCGCCTTCGACTTCGTCTCCAAGCCGGTGGATCTCGATGTGCTGCGTCGTCTGGTCAAAACGGCGCTGCGCCTCGCCCCCCACGATGCCGACTCCGGCCACCCCGAATCCATCCTGCTCGGTGATTCTGACGCCATGGAGAACGTGCGTAAGATGATCCGTAAGCTGGCACGCAGCCAGGCACCCATCTACGTCAGCGGCGAATCAGGCACCGGGAAGGAGCTGGCCGCGCGCCTAATCCACGAATCGGGCCCCCGGGCAGACGGTCCCTTCGTCCCCGTGAACTGCGGAGCCATTCCGGATCACCTGGTGGAGAGCGAATTCTTCGGGTACAAGAAGGGCAGCTTCACCGGCGCCACACGCGACAAAGAGGGGTTGTTCCAGAGCTCAAGCGGCGGAACCCTGTTCCTCGACGAGGTGGCTGACCTACCCCAGGACATGCAGGTCAAGCTGTTGCGAGCCATTCAGGAGCGCGCGGTGCGCCCGATCGGAGATCATCGCGAGATTCCCATCGACGTGCGCATCCTTTCGGCGACCCACAAGGATCTGGCCGAAGAGGTTCACGAGGGCACGTTCCGGCAGGATCTATTCTACCGGCTCAACGTCATTCAGCTCGTGATGCCCTCGCTGCGGGATCGCCCCGAGGATATTGCACTGCACGCCGACTTCATTCTCGGGAAATTGGGGCGCGAATGGGAAACGGTGCCTCCACACTTGGACGAGAGCGCGCTCGCGGCACTGAAACGCTACCCATTTCCCGGCAACGTGCGGGAACTGGAAAACATCCTGCAGCGCGCCATGACGCTGTCCGACGGCGACGTCATTCACGCGGAGGACTTGCACTTGCCGGCGGCCCCGGGCGACGCCGCGCCGGCGACGGGCCCCGCTGAATCCGCCGGATCCGCTTCGCCCGCTTCGGGCGCCGGCCCGCTGCCAGAGTCCGGGCAGATCGATCTGGAAAGCTATCTGGAGCGGGTGGAACGCGAGGCTATCGAAAAGGCCCTGGAGGCAAGCCGGTACAACAAGACCGCGGCGGCGAAAAAGCTCGGCATCAGTTTTCGGGCCTTGCGCTACCGGCTCAAGAAGATAGGGATCGAGTGACGGGATTAGCGAACAGGAAGTTGTTTCTATGATACGTTTTTTGCATTCGAGATACAGATTTGAGTGACTATTTCTGTCACCCCTGGACTTGTGACGTCTCGAACTCGGATGAAGATTTCCGAAAGCACCTGACAGGCGGTCATTGACCCTCGCTAACTAATTGTTTGGGCGAGAATTTCAGAAACCTCTCAGGGTTGGCCTAGAACCTGCTTTGAGCTATCCGAGCGTTCTTGACTTGCGGAAGGTCCACCAAAGGACCACTTGATAATACCGTCGATTGATTGAAGGAGACGACTAGAGATGGATAGACAGCAGGGATTTACCCTAATCGAACTGATGATCGTGGTGGCCATTATTGGCATCCTGGCCGCCATTGCGATTCCGGCATACCAAGACTACACGATTCGCGCGAAAGTCACCGAGGTGATGCAAATCGCGTCGAAGGATCGCACGTCGGTATCCGAATACTACACCACGATGGGTGCGATGCCCGGATCGGCCGCTCAGGCCGGTGTCAACATCGCCAACGCGCAGAGCGACTATCTGTCAGCCGACACGACCTGGACTCAGGCCACTGCCACGCTGCAGTACACCCTGG
>JAHEIA010000491.1 GCA_024639625.1 Chromatiales bacterium | reverse complement strand
AGCCGAGTACAGTACGCACCCTACAGCGTCACCCAAAGTGGGATCAGCGCGCCACCCCAGCCGATGAATGGACCCTGGCGCCGCCTCGATGCCCAGGCGGCGGCAGCGGACTTCGCCCACTTGTCCGACCTCGATGAGGACGGCGTGCGCGACACTTTGGACAACTGCCCACGGCTTCCCAATACCGATCAGATGGACAGCGATAACGACGGGGTGGGCGATGTCTGCGACAACTGTCCGCAAATACCCAACACGGATCAGTTAGACAGTGATCTAGACGGAACAGGCGATGCCTGTGACGCAGACGACGATGGCGACGGCATGCCAGATGATTGGGAGCTGTCATACGGTTTGGATCCCCTCGACCCGAACGATGCAGCGCTGGACCCGGACGGCGACGGGCAGAGCAATATCGAGGAATACCTCGGCGGGACCAGTCCCACCTACGGTTACACCTGCGCCCCCGGAGCCAGCGTTGTGGTCTTGGGCTACTTCGACATTGGCGGGGTATTCGACTGCAGTGCGAGCCAATCGATCCACACCACCGGAAGCGTGCGGGTACTCGGCGGTGCCACGGCAATCTTCACCGCCCCTGCGATCGATTTAGGTTCCGGATTCAGCGCCAATGTGGATGCGGCGGTTCAGATGGGGAACTGACTTGCTGTTCCGCCTGTGGATTAGGGACGGAACGAGAGGACTGTCTTTTCTCGGCCCGGTCGCGCTCGAAAGAATGACCCGGATGAATAACCCTGGGCGTCGAATCCCACGTCTTGTCAGAGAGGCCCTGATCGGCGGGTCAAAGACGCTGGTAAAATGCCCGGCCCTTTCCTTTTTTCCCGCCTCAATCATTATGCGATTCGGGCAACTTGGAGAGTGGAAGCGGGGCAGTCAGTTTTGCTGCCCCGCAGCGCAAACAATCCTCCTGCCGAGCTTCATCCGAGGGCTTCTCAAATTGGGTCTTGCGACTTTGGCTTTCTGCGGTTGCGGACGAGCAGCGCCTGACTCCACTTATGTGCGGAGAAAAGATAGCTGGGGTGGTCTGGGTTGCTTAGGAGAGTGCTGAGTAATGAGTTCGAAAGAAATAGGAATTATGTGTAACAACAATATGATATTCTTTATGCAAAGCATCGTGATCCAGAATAGCTGACGGCTCACCTCGGATTGCGCCGCACCTCGCAGCGCCACAGCCAAGGAAGGCAACGCTCAGGTCTCAATCTCCTTACCGCGGCAGCTGATCCATCAGTTGGTTCCGTGGCTCGATGCTTCCCGTTTCGAGATCGGAAACAGCAGCCTCTGCAGCATGTCTGTTCATCAGGACGTGCGATCTTGACGGCTTTCAAACCGGAGGCTAGTGTAGCCTAGCTTGCCGGCGGAGCGCCGGTAGCACAGGGACTTTAGAGTGTTGGCGAGAGGCGCGTGGCGGAAGAAAAACCGATAATCCTGGTCGTCGATGACGAGCCAGTGGCAATAAAGATGGTCAGCCTGCAGTTGCGCGATCTGTACCAGGTCGTACCCGCGTCGAACGGGGAAGAGGCGCTCGCGGCCATCGAGCAGCAGCCTCCCGATCTGGTTATCCTGGATGTTGTGATGCCGGGGCTCGACGGCTTCGAGGTCTGTCGCAGACTCAAGTACGAAAGGCAAACCCAGTTCATCCCGATCATCATGGTCACCGCGCTGAGCGACGTCGAGCATAGGGTGAAAGGCATCGAAGCGGGGGCGGACGATTTCATCAACAAGCCTTTCAATCAACTGGAACTGCTGGCCAGGATCCGCTCCTTGCTGCGCATCAAGCAGCTGAACCAGCAACTCGAAGCCAAGATTGCGGAGTTGGAGAGTACCAAGCAGGAACTGGAGCAGCTGGCGATCACCGACGAACTTACCGGCCTCTATAACTATCGGTACTTCAAGAATCAACTGCAAACAGAGCTGGCGTACGCAAAGCGCACCAAATCAAACCTTTCGGTCGCCGTCATCGATATCGACCACTTCAAGAACTACAATGACAGGAACGGCCACCTGCAGGGCAACCGAATCCTGGTCGTGATCGCTGACCTGTTGAAGAAGCATTCGCGGAACACCGATGTGGCCGCCCGGTTCGGTGGTGAAGAGCTGGCCCTGGTGCTGGCAAACTGCGATTCCGCCGCTGCGGATACGGTGGCGCGGAAACTGAAGAAGATCGTCGAAGACTATCGTTTTGATTTTCAGGAGAGCCAGCCGCAGGGTAGTTTGACGGTCAGTATTGGTGTCGCTTCTTTCCCGCGTGACGGCCTGGACCCGGACGATCTGGTGGGTGTTGCGGACGCCAGGCTCTACCGTGCTAAGCAGCAGGGCCGTAACCTGGTGGTCTCCGAATAGCCTGTAAAGGTTCCCCCTCATCCGCAGTCCAGACGGAGTGGACCTAAAGGGGCGGCGGACCGACGACCCCTCACTGTCGGGTGTCCCAGGTGCGGGGCCGTCGCCACGAAGACCTGCCCCGCCGCGGGAGCTGCGAATCAAGGCGCAGGCGAATTGTCCAGGTAGTCGGTTCCGCCAGTGAAAGGGTCGTTGCCCCGAAGAACTTGTTGTCCGCTTAGCCACCGGTGGCGCTACTGAAGAGAAGACCGAAAACCATCGGCCCGCTGATCGGGTTTGCAGAGATCAGCGCGTTCGTCAGGTTGCTGATCTGGACTCCATATCCCAGTCCGGGGGCGCTGCTAAGCCCAGAAATGCCGTTCGCTTCGACAATCGCATCATCGCAGTTGGAGACCAGCAGACCTACCGCATTTCCTGCGTCTGCGGCAATCTCGGAGATGCGGTTGCCCTTGATTGTCGCCCCGGTCGCGCTCGACAGATAGACACAGTGCGGAGA
>JAHEIA010000081.1 GCA_024639625.1 Chromatiales bacterium | reverse complement strand
GAACGGGTTGCTGTTGATATTCGTTCCCACCGCACTCCCTGCATTCGCGGAGTATCCGGCCCGCCGAAACTCCCGACCCAACATCTGCTGCACGGCGCGCAAATCCTGCGTCAGGCGCACATCCCGCAGGAAACGGGTATTCGAGACCAGCGTACTCACCGTGACCGACGATACGGCGGCGAGTACGATCAAACCCACCACGATCCCGACCAGTAGCTCGACCAACGTCAAACCGCTCTGCCCTGCTGGATTCGGTCGCTTCAACATCCTTCGTACCCTCCCAGATCGTCGGAACACATGCTCACCCGCCCAAGCACACTAACCCGCACCTGAAGCGCATCGCCATCCGACGACTGGAGCGTGACTGTGCCGTTGCGAACGGTACCCGCCGCATCCTGGGCGGTGCCGAAGGCGGGGTTGAACACGGTGAAATTGACGCCTCCGGCAAAGGCCGCCCCCGTCATGGCCACATCCCAATACTGGGTCGCGTCCTCGACCTTGGTTTGCCCGCCGATCTGGCAATCATTCGCCACCTTACAATCGCATGCGGCCGCGTCATCGAGGCCGTAGCACCACGGATCGGCACTGGCGAAGCTAACAAAGACCGGGACATTGCGTTTGATGGATTCGCTCTTCGCCAGTTGCAGGGCGCCATAGAGGGTCTCCGCGGCACCCTTTACCCGGTTGCGGATCAACATGTCTTGGAAGGAAGGAACCGCGACAGTGGCCAGGATGGCCAGAATCGCGATGGTGATGACGAGCTCGATCAGAGTGAAGCCCGCGCTGCCCACATGGGTGACCAGGTTTTTAGAATTCATGCTCTCCCCTTCCCCTACCGTCCCCGCGCATCCGGTACTCAAGCGGCTTCGACTGCGCTTCGGAACATTCATCATCCGGACTCGGGTCCAGTACACGATCCGCTTGTTCTACTGTTGCCTTATATTGTAGGGGGATTGCGTGGAGACCTGCAGGGGCTAGCGGCCACCCTCGTCGGGAAAGCGCTACCGCTCGTCGCAAATCGGTTTGTCTCATGGGGAATCCGTTCCCCATTTCACGTAATCTTTTAGCTGTCGGACGCACACAAAGCAGGGGGAGTAGCGCCATGCGGACCCAAAAAAGAACCAAGGGCTTCACACTGATCGAGTTGGTGATCACGGTGGCTGTGATCGCGATCCTGGCAACCGTCGCCTTTCCGTCCTTCGTGGAACAGATGCGCAAGAGCCGGAGGGCGGACGGGAGAGCGGCAGTCCTCGACGTACAGCTCAAGCTGGAACGGTATCGCGCATCGAACAACAGCTATGCAGCAGGGGACTCGGATACCACCTTGACCACCATCGGAACGACAAACGAATCGCAAGACGGGCATTACGACATCGTCATCACCTGGCCCGGCGGCGCAGCCACGAACTACCTGGTCACCGCCACGGCAAAAGGCGGCCAAGCTGCCGACACCGACTGTCCGACCCTGTCCATCAATCAAGATGGAACAAAAGGACCGGCCGCCGATTGCTGGTGAGGTCGCTACTCCTTTCGAACTAGGTGACCCTCCAGACGGCTCAGGAGCTCTCGGCCCTCCATCCGTTGCGGCTGTAGCACCGGGAGAACGCTAAGGTAAGAGTTGCTGGGCAAAAACAAGGCTGGCAACACATGCCCTTGTCCCCGGACCCCGTCGATGCGAACCGGGATCAGGGGTGCACCGGTAGTCAGCGCCAGATAGACGGCTCCCGGTTTGAGCCGATGCGGCGGATCCGAATCCAGGTGGATCTTGCCGTGCGGAAACACGGCCACCACCTCTCCCTCCCGCACCCGCTTCAAGGCCTCGCGCAACGCCCGCGCCGGGCGGCGCTCGCGGTCCACCGGGATACAGCCTACCGCCCGGAACAGCCAGTGCAACCCAGGGCGCCGGTACTGCTCGCGGGCAATCAGAAACCGCAGCGGGCGCCGGCTCGCGGCGATCAGCAACAGGGGATCCAGACCGGAGACATGGTTGGCCACCACTATCGCTGGCCCGCTCCTGGGCAGACGCAGCCGGGAATGCAGGTTGAGACCATGGAAGCGCACGCAGTAGAGCCGGTTCAGGCCGTCGAGCAGGTTGAGCCAGGGATGCCCCCAGTCGGTGAGGTTGGCCCGCCGGCAGGCCGCGACAAGCCGCCGCCCGGCAAGCCAGGCCAGGACCAAACCCGCGAGGGCAATGCCGAAGGCGGTCAGCCCCACCCAGCGCCCCGTCCACGGACCGGCAACCCGACTGGATCAGCCCTTGCCGCCGCCACCCTTCTGGTAGACCTTGCGCTGGAATAGGTCAGTACGCCGGCTCACCACCCGGTCGATGAACAGCAGGCCGTCCAGGTGATCCACCTCGTGCTGCACCGCCCGCGCCTCGAAGCCTTCCATCTCGAATTCCCGGACCTCTCCCTGCGCATCCTGGGCCCGCAGGCGGATGCGCTCGGCACGAATCACGTTACCGGTGTAATGGGGCACCGAGAGGCAGCCTTCCCGGCCGAGTTCGAAACCGTCCCAGTGGGTGATCTCCGGATTCACCAGCACCAGGTGGCCATGATTGGCCACCGGCTTGCGGGTCTTGGAGACATCGACGATGGCGATGCGCTGGAAGCGCCCCACCTGGGGCGCGGCGATGCCCACCGCCCCCGGCCCCGCTTGGCGGGTCTCTTCGAGATCCGCGATGAACGAGCGCAGTTCCTGGTCGAAGCGCTCGACGGCCACCGAGGCGTCCTTGAGCCGCGGGTCCGGCACGGTGAGGATCTCCAACAGCGCCATGGGAATCTAGCCGATCAAGGTCTCGATGGGCGAGACGCTGACCTGCACGCCCTCTTCACCGATCGAACCCACCGCCTCCTCCAACGCCTCCACCGTGGTCTCCGCATAGCCCTGGATACACATGATATATACCGGCTGCTGCGCGCTCCCCGCCACGTCCGACTCCAGCTCGAGGATATTGAATCCGGTGCTCGCCAGGGCCCCGGTCACCTTGGCGACAATGCCTGCGCGATCCGCACCGCTGACCCGCACCTGGATGTTCGGCACCATGTGGCGGTGCAGACCACCCTCGATCGAATCGACATGCAGCTGCAACCCGAGGGACTGGGCTACGGGCTGCACCACCTCTTCGAGGTCGCTGCGGGTAGCCTCTCCGCTGACCATCAGCATGATGGTGAAGTTGCCCCCGAGGCGCATCATCGACGCCTCTCCGAGGTTCCATCCGGCCCGGTACAGCGCCTCGGTCACCCGCGCCACGATCCCCGGCCGGTCTTCGCCGACCAGTGTCAGCATGTTCCAGTTCGCCACAGATTTCATCCTCGGTAGATTCGGATTTCTGCCTCGAGCGCTCAATCGTCGATCCAGATCAGCGACGCCATGCGTCCGGTCTCCCCGTCGCGACGGTAGGAGAAGAAGCGCTCATGATCCCTAACTGTACAGTAGTTGCCGCCGCCGACGAACCCCAGACCCTGCCGCTGCAGGCGACGGCGCGCCAAGGCGTACAGGTCGGCCAGCCAATGACCGGGTCGGGTCGGCACGAAGGCCGTCGCCGCGCCGGCATCGCGCGCCAGGAAGGTCTCCCGCACCTCGCCCCCAACCTCGAAGGCATTCGGACCGATCGCCGGCCCGAGCCAGGCGAGCAGGTCGCGCGGTTCGCCACCGAGACGCTCGAGCGCCGCCTCGATGACGCCCGCAGCGAGCCCGCGCCAACCCGCGTGTACCGCCGCCACACGGGTACCCTGCCGATCGCAGAGCAGAAGCGGCAGGCAGTCCGCCGTCAGCACCGCGCATACCTGTCCGGGCACGCGCGCAACCACGGCATCGGCAGTGCAATCGGGGACCCCGGCCGGCGCCACACCGCAGCCGTGCACCTGACGCAGCCAGGCCGGTTCGCGCGGCAGGCGCAGGGCCGCGCGCACGTGTTCCCGGTTGCGCTGCACCGCGCCCGGGTCGTCGCCGACGTGCTGCGCCAGATTGAGTCCCTGGTAGGGGAGCAGGCTGAAACCGCCCTTGCGCGTCGTCGTTACCGCGCGCACGCGCGCCGGAGCCGGCCAGTCGGGTCGGACCCATTCCAGCGCCGAGGGGTCTTCCACGATCCCGATCATGGGCCGGATGCGCCCTGAGCGTCGCCCCGCAGGACCCGCAGCAAGGCCTGCATGTCGTCGGGCAGAGGGGCCTCCCACTCCACCCACTCCCCGGTTTCCGGATGCTCGAGCCCCAGAGTCTGGGCGTGCAGCGCCTGGCGGCGGAAGCTGCGCAGCCCTTGCACCAGCTCCTCGCCTGCGCCTCGGGGCAGGCGCAGACGACCGCCGTAGAGGGGATCGCCGAGCAGCGGATAGCCGAGATAGGCCATGTGCACGCGGATCTGATGGGTGCGACCGGACTCCAGCCGTATACTCAGGTAACTGTGGGCGCGGAAACGCTCCAGGACCCGGAAATGGGTGACCGCCGGTTTCCCGGACGTCACCACCGCCATGCGGGTTCGCTGGGTCGGATGACGGCCGATCGGCTGATCCACGGTGCCGCCCGCGGTCATCAGCCCGTTGACGACCGCCCGGTACTCGCGCTTGATGCGCCGCGCCTGGAGCTGCTCCACCAGAGAACGGTGAGCGCCGGCGGTACGCGCCACCACCAGCAGGCCCGAGGTGTCCTTGTCGAGCCGATGCACGATGCCGGCCCGCGGCAAGCGGGCCAACTCGGGATCGAGGAACAGCAGGGCGTTCTGCAGCGTGCCGTCCGGGTTTCCCGCGGCCGGGTGCACAACCAGGCCGGGCGGTTTATTGACGACCAGTAGGGCAGCGTCCTGGTGCACGATCTCGAGCGGGATGGCTTCGGCGAGACAGCCTTGCCGCGGTTCCAACCGTGCTCGCAGCTCCACCCGCTGCCCTTCGAACACCCGGTCTCGAGGGCGGCAGGCTGCGCCGTCCAGCAGCACCCTGCCTTCTTTGATCCATTGCTGTAGGCGGCTTCGGGAGTAGTCCGGGCACAGCTCCGCCAGCACCTGATCCAGGCGTCTTCCCGCGAACGCCGGGGCGATCCAGAGGTTCAGGGGTTCGACTTCGCTGTTTTCTTGTTGCATGGCTCCGGCAGCGGTTTGCGGTATACTTCGGCGGATGATCAAACAGCCCCTTTTCCCGCCGATGCTCGTCCCGGCCCGGCGTTTCGCCGCCGCCCTCGTACTGATCGGCTTGCTCACCTCCTGTGGATGGTTCTCCAAGACGGAAGACGAGACCCAGGACTGGACCGCGAGCCAATTCTACTCCGAGGCCAAGGCATATCTACAGGACGGCAGCTACGAACAGGCGATCAAGTATTACGAGCTGCTGGAGGCGCGGTACCCCTTCGGCCCCTATGCCATGCAGGCCCAACTCGACGTGGCCTATGCCTACTGGAAGTACGAGGAGCCGGAATCGGCAATCGCCGCTGCCGACCGCTTCATCAAGCTGCATCCGCGCAACCCGAGTGTCGACTACGCTTATTACCTCAAGGGCCTGGTCAACTTCAACCGGAATCTGGGCTTCATGGACCGTTTCGTGCCGTCCGACCCATCACAGAGGGACCCGGGATCCGCGCGCGAATCGTTCAAAGACTTCGGCGAGCTGGTGCGGCGTTTTCCGGACAGCAAGTACGCGAAGGATGCGCGCCAGCGCATGGTCTATCTGCGCAACAACCTGGCCCAGTACGAAGTGAACGTGGCCAAGTATTACGTGAAACGCGGCGCCTACGTCGCCGCCGCCAACCGTTGCGGCTATGTGATCGAGAACTACCCACGCACGCCTGCGGTGAAGGAGGCGCTGGAGGTCATGTTCGACGCCTACGACCGGCTCGGCGCCAAAGATCTCGCGCACGACGCACTGCGCGTCCTGGCATATAACCTGGACCAGGGCAAGTTCGAGGGCCTCAAGGACAAAGAGGCAAAGACTATGGCCCGCAAGATCTGGGACTACCTCGAGCTGGACAAAAACTAAGGCCGGTTACCCTTTGCCCGGTCGTCGCGACGGCGGCCGTTTCCCCGCCAGGCCAGGCGCGGCCGTCTGCGCGTATCCCTCTCAGATGGCGGCCTCGTTTTCCTCGCCGGTGCGGATACGGATCACGCGCTCGACCGTGGAAACGAAGATCTTGCCGTCGCCGATCTTTCCGGTGCGCGCCGCGTTGGTGATGGCGTCGATGCAGGCATCCAGCTGATCGTCGTTGATCACGACCTCGATCTTCACCTTAGGCAAAAAATCCACTACGTACTCGGCGCCGCGATACAGCTCGGTATGCCCCTTCTGACGGCCAAAGCCTTTGACCTCGGTGGCCGTCATGCCGGTGATTCCGACCTCGGACAGGGCCTCACGGACATCGTCCAGCTTGAACGGCTTGATAATCGCGTCCACTCTCTTCATCGATGGATCCTCCCCCTTTTCGGATCAAAAACCACTGGTCAAAGGATAGCGGCGATCGCGGCCAAAGGCGCGGCGCGTGATGCGGACCCCGGGCGGGCCCTGCCTGCGCTTGTACTCGTTCATATCCACCATCCGCGCCACGCGACGCACCACGGCTTCATCAAAGCCCGCGGCAATAATATCACCTATGCTCGCATCCTGTTCCACGTATCGCTGCAAAATCGGATCGAGGACCTCGTAGGCGGGCAGGCTGTCCTCGTCTTTCTGGTCCGCGGCGAGCTCCGCCGACGGCGGGCGCACGATGACCCGCTCGGGGATCACCGGCGATCGCCGGTTGCGGTAGCGCGCGAGACGATAGACCAGGGTCTTGGGCACATCCTTGATCGGCGCGTAACCACCCGCCATGTCGCCGTATAGCGTGGTGTAACCAACGGACATCTCGCTCTTGTTGCCTGTACTGAGCAGCATCTTCGCCTTCTTGTTGCTGATCGCCATCAGGACGATGCCGCGGCAGCGGGCCTGCATGTTCTCTTCGGTCACGTCCATGGGCATGCCTGCGAACTCGTCGCTCAGCATCTCGAGAAAGGCCTTGAACGCGGGCTCGATCGGGATCACACAATAGTCGACAGCGAGCGCCCGAGCCTGCTGTTCCGCGTCTTGGTTGCTCATGTCGCTGGTGAAGCGGGAGGGCATCATCACCACCTCCACAGCCGCCGCGCCCAGCGCGTCGACGGCGACCGCCAGGGTGAGCGCGGAATCGATCCCCCCGGAGAGGCCGAGCACCGCGCCGTTGAATCCGTTCTTCTTCACGTAATCCCGGACGCCGAGCACCAGCGCCTCATACACCGCCGTCTCTTCGTCCGGGTGCTCGGCCACCGGGCCCGGGACGGGGCTGCAGCGGTCGCCCTGCCGTTCGAACTCGACCAGGGTCTGCTCCTCGGCGAAGAAACCGCAGCGCTGGGTGAGACCGCCGGCGGCATCGACCGTGAAGGACCCCCCGTCGAACACCAGTTCGTCCTGTCCACCGACCAGATTCAGGTAGACGATCGGCACGCCGTTCTCCCGCGCGCGCTGTTGCACCAGCTGCTCACGTTCCGGGGACTTGCCCACGTGGAAGGGCGAGGCGTTGATGTTGAGGATCAGCTCGGCGCCCGCAGCGCGCGCCTGGGCCACCGGCTCGGGTCGCCAGATGTCCTCGCAGATATTGAGGCCGACGCGGACGCCCGCAAGCTCGATCACGACCGCTTCGCTGCCCGGCGCGAAGTAGCGTTTCTCGTCGAACACACTGTAGTTGGGCAACAGTTGCTTGAAATATTCCGCCCGGATGGCACCGTCGCGGATCCAGCCCAGCGCGTTGTACAGCGACTCGCCGCGACGCCGCGGGTAGCCGAGGATGATATCGATGCCTTGCGCCAGGCGGCAGATATGGTGCAGGGCCTTCTCCACCCGGACCACGAGCTCGGGACGCAGCAGCAGGTCTTCCGGCGGATAACCGGTCAGGGTCAGCTCGGGAAACACCACTGCATGCGCCTTGTGGACGTCGCGCGCGTAGCGGGCGGCGGCGACCACCCGCTCGGCATTGCCGGGCATGTCGCCAACCAGGAGATTGATCTGGGCAAGGGAGATGCGTAGCGCCATGGAGACTACTTCCTACTGATCGATCCGATCAGGGCGTTGGCCCAGCCGGTAATACGGGGGCGTGCGGACAGATCGACGAACACGACCGCGACCACGACTCCTCAGCGCGCCAACAACTCCTGCATGCGTGAGCCGATCTCCGCGGGCGAGCGCACGGTGGCCACACCAGCCGCCTCCAAGGCGGCGAACTTGCCGTCGGCGGTGCCCGCGCCGCCGGAGATGATCGCCCCGGCGTGGCCCATGCGTTTTCCCGGCGGGGCGGTAACCCCGGCGATGTAGGCCACCACCGGCTTGCTCACTCGGTCGCGTATGTACTCCGCCGCTTCTTCCTCAGCGGTGCCGCCGATCTCACCCACCATGATGATGCCCTCGGTCGCCGGATCTTGCGCGAAGAGCTCCAGGCAATCGATGAAGTTCATACCCTGGATGGGGTCGCCGCCGATGCCCACGCAGGTGGTCTGCCCGAGCCCGGTGCGGGTGGTCTGGAACACCGCTTCATAGGTCAAGGTGCCGGAGCGGGACACGATGCCGACACGCCCCGGCTGGTGGATGTCGCCCGGCATGATGCCGATCTTGCACTCTCCCGGGGTGATGACACCGGGGCAGTTCGGGCCAATCAGGCGCGACCCGGTGGCCGCCAGAACCGACTTAACCTTGATCATGTCCTGCACCGGTATGCCTTCCGTGATGCAGACGATCACGGCGATTCCGGCGTCCGCCGCCTCGAGGATCGCATCGGCGGCGAAAGACGCCGGTACGTAGATCATGCTGGCGTCGGCCCCGGTGGCATCCACCGCATCGCGCACGGTGTTGAAGACCGGCAGTCCGAGGTGGCTCTGCCCGCCCTTGCCCGGCGTCACACCACCCACCATGCGGGTTCCGTAGGCGATCGCCTGCTCGGTGTGAAAGGTCCCTTGCTTGCCGGTGAATCCCTGACAGATCACCTTGGTATCACGATCGACGAGTATGCTCACAGCGATTCACCTTTTCCGGCCGCCTGGACCACCTGCTCGGCGGCGGCGGTCAGATCCGACGCGGTATGAATATGCAACCCACTCTGGCGCAGCAGCTCCAGCCCCTGCGCCGCGTTGGTCCCTTCCAGACGAACGACGACGGGAACCTCGATGCCGACCTCACGCACCGCCTGCAGGATGCCCTGGGCGATGAGATCGCAGCGTACGATGCCGCCGAAGATGTTGACCA
>JAHEIA010000490.1 GCA_024639625.1 Chromatiales bacterium | reverse complement strand
AGTTGTCCGCGCGAGAACTCCAAGTCGTGATGATGATCTTGGACGGCAAGAAGACGCAAGAGATCTCGGATAGTCTGTACCTGAGCCCAAAAACCGTCAGCACCTACCGTCAGCGGGTGTATGAGAAACTCGGGGTGGCAACCGACGTTGATCTGACCAAACTCGCCTTCCGCTATGGCCTGATGGGGAACGAATCCTAGCCGGACCTTCGGCTGTTGGATCCGATCCTCCACTGCGGCAGATGAACGATCTCACCAGCTTCGACCCGGATTGCCGGCAATGCCCGCGGCTTGCCGGTTTTCTTGATGAGGTGCGCTCCCGATACCCCGACTACCATGCCCGGCCGGTAGCCCCTTTCGGTGACGCGGCTGCTCGCCTGTTGGTCGTTGGGCTGGCGCCCGGGCTGCATGGCGCCAATGCCTCGGGGCGTCCCTTCACCGGAGACTTTGCGGGGGTGCTGCTGTACGAGACCTTGCACCGTTTCGGCTATTCCAACACCCCGATTTCCGTTTCCCGCAGCGATGGACTGCGCCTACGCGGTTGCCGCATCACCAACGCCGTCAAGTGTCTGCCGCCGCAGAATAAGCCGCTCGGCAGCGAGATCGCCGCCTGCAATCGATTTTTGCGCAGCGAGATGCAGAGTCTCGCTTCAGGCAGCGTGGTTCTGGCACTGGGAATCGTGGCGCATCAGGCCGTAGTCAAGGCCTGCCGCCTGAAGATGCGAGACTTCAAATTCGGCCACTCCGAGCAATATCTCTTACCGAACGGCCTGACTCTGCTCGATTCGTATCACTGTAGCCGCTACAACACGCAGACGCGCCGGCTCACACCTGAGATGTTTTACAGCGTGTTCGAACAGGCGCGGCGGTTGCTCGCAAGGTGCTAAAGTTTGCGGATGCCGGCGCATAAGGAAACGGCTGCCTTCGAGCCACAAGACCGGGTTGCCGCTCTGACTCACCGCCCGGGTGTCTATCGCATGCTCGGCGGAGACGGGGAGGTCCTTTACGTAGGTAAGGCGAAAGACCTTAAAAAGCGGGTCGGCAGCTATTTCTCGGGCGCCCTGAATCGTCGTATCCAGATCATGGTGGCGCAGATCCGGCGCATCGAGGTGACGGTCACCGACACCGAGGCCGAGGCGCTGATCCTCGAGAACAATCTGATCAAGGAGCTCCGCCCCCGTTACAACATCCTGTTACGTGACGACAAGAGCTACCCCTACATTTTCCTCGACCAAGGTCGCTCCTTTCCGAGTCTGCGCTTCCACCGTGGGGCGCGCAGCGCTCATGGGCGCTATTTTGGACCCTATCCAAGCGCCGGGGCCACCCGGGAAACCTTGCAGTTGTTGCAGAAGCTGTTTCCAGTGCGGCAATGTGAGGATAGCTTTTACCGCAATCGCTCCCGGCCCTGCCTGCAGTACCAGATCAAACGCTGCAGTGCCCCCTGCGTGGGTTTCGTGAGCAGCGAAGAGTACGCTCGCGACGTGCGGCATGCTGTGATGTTTCTGGACGGCAAGGGTAACCAGGTCATTGAAGATCTGGCGGCCCGAATGGAGCAGGCGGCGTCCGAGCTCGCATTCGAGCGCGCAGCGCGCTACCGCGACCAGATCGCGACCTTGCAGCGGATCCAGGAACGCCAGTACGTGAGCGGCGAAGGGGGTGATCTCGATATTGTGGCCGCTGCGCTGCGCGCCAACGTCGCCTGCCTGCAGGTATTCTTCGTCCGTTCGGGACGCAACCTCGGCAACAAGGTCTTTTTCCCTTCCGTACCGCCGGAAAGCGAGATGCCGGAGGTGCTGTCCGCATTTCTCTCCCAGTACTATCTTGGCCGGTCGGTCCCGCCGGAGATCCTGGTCAACCAGAGGCCGAAAGACTCGGTGCTGTTGGAGCAGGCCCTCACCGGCCAGGCCGGGCGCAAGGTGCGGATCAAGGAACGGGTGCGGGGGGACCGGGCGCGTTGGCTGCGCATGGCCGAACAGAACGCCTCCTTGGCCCTCGAATCCCGGTTCGCAAGCCTTGCGGGTCGCGCAGAGCGAATCGAGGCGCTGCAAGAGGCGTTGGGGCTGGCCGAGCTGCCCGGACGTATCGAATGTTTCGATATCAGCCATACGCGGGGCGAGCTGACCGTGGGATCCTGTGTGGTTTTCGACGCCCTGGGAGCGGTGAAATCCGATTATCGCCGTTTTAATGTCCAGGGCATTACTCCGGGCGACGATTACGCTGCTTTGGAGCAGGTGCTGATGCGCCGCTACACGCGGATACGCCGTGAAGAGGGGCGGCTTCCGGATCTGATCCTGATCGACGGCGGAAAAGGGCAGCTGGCGGTGGCCGAGAGAGTGCTCGCGGAGCTGGGCCTGAGTGGTATCTCCCTGTTGGGTGTCGCCAAAGGCCCGGAGCGAAAGCCGGGCCTGGAACAGCTCTTCTTGTCCGCTCAGGAGGCGCCGATTATACTGCCGGGTAATTCGCCGGCTTTGCATCTGATCCAGCAAGTGCGCGACGAAGCGCATCGCTTCGCCGTAACCGGCCATCGTCAAAGGCGATCGCGCAGCCGCAAGAAATCGGTTCTCGAGGAGATCCCCGGGGTTGGCCCTAAGCGCCGGCAGAATCTGCTCAAGCAGTTCGGGGGGCTGCAGGGGATCGAGCGTGCGGGTGTGGAAGATCTCTGCCGTGCGGAGGGTATCAGCAGGCAGCTGGCACAGCAGATCTATCAGGCTTTTCACGGCGAAATCTGAAAAGTATGTGGAATGTTCCGAACACGCTGACTATGTTGCGGATCGTCCTGATCCCGGTCTTCGTCGGCGTGTTCTATCTGCCGGTGGAGTGGTCGCGCGCGGCCTGCGCCCTGGTTTTCGGCCTCGCTGCATTCACCGAT
>JAHEIA010000080.1:3235-9293 GCA_024639625.1 Chromatiales bacterium | reverse complement strand
GGAGGGACTGGACCGGCTGATTGCACTCAACATGGCCAGCAAGGACGCTGTCCCCGCGGAGGAAACCCTGAGATTGCTGCACAATCTGATTGCGGATTTTCGCCATAAGCGGCACGCATTTCAGTGCGAACACTGCGGATTCACCGCGCAACAGCTGCATTGGAACTGCCCCGGCTGCAAGAACTGGAACAGCATGCAGCCGATTCGGGGGCTGAAAAACGAACTGCCTTGACGCGTCTGGTGGAGACCTCTTTATGCAGCAACCCAACGGATCAAGAATCATCGTCGCCCTGGACTTCCCCGAGGCCGCGGCAGCCTTTGATTTGATCGGGCGCATCGCCCCGGATCAGTGCCGCCTGAAGATCGGCAAGGAGATGTTTACCCGTCTCGGACCGGATTTCGTCCGCGAAGTGGTGGCGCGTGGGTTCGATGTGTTCCTCGACCTCAAGTTTCACGACATCCCGAATACCGTGGCCGCGTCTTGCGCGGCGGCGGCGGAACTCGGCGTGTGGATGATCAACGTTCACGCCTCGGGGGGGCGGCGCATGATGGAGGCGGCGCGCGAGCGCTTGGAGGTGGCGGGTGCCCGCCCCATGCTAGTAGCGGTGACCATCCTTACGAGCCTCAGCGGCGAGGATATCGCCGAAGTCGGTTTCCAGGGGACACCGGAGGAGAACGTGTTACGTCTCGCCCGGGTCGCACAGGAGGCGGGCCTCGACGGCGTCGTGTGTTCGCCGCGGGAGACCGGCGCGCTGCGCGCCCGGCTGGGAACGGATTTTCGCCTGGTGACCCCCGGGGTTCGGCCGGCGAACAGCGCCGATGACGACCAGCGCCGGGTGATGACGCCGGGCGACGCGATCCGTGCCGGCGCCAATTATCTGGTGATCGGACGCCCGATCACCGCCGCCGCGAACCCCACCGAGGCGCTGCGCCGGATTGCCGCGGAGGTGTCCCAGGCGAGCGCCTAAGACGGGTCGCAGAAGGCGCGGGACCGCGCTGGCGCCACTCGGAATGGTTTTTCGACTGCGTTTTTGCTAGCATGCCGGGCTGGTTTGCGTAGAGCCGCCGGTTACCGCGAGCGCTGCGTTTCAAGAAAATGGCAAAGGAAATTCAATGGCGCTTACCAGCAGCAACGTAGTCTGGCACCCCGAACTGGTCTCTCGCGCGGATCGCGAGGCATTGAACGCGCATGGCAGCGCACTGCTCTGGCTTACCGGGCTCTCCGGGGCCGGCAAGTCCACCATCGCGCAGGCGGTGGCTACCCTGCTGCACGAGCGCGGCATCCGCGCCTACGTTCTGGACGGGGACAACGTGCGCCATGGCCTGTGCGGCGACCTGGGTTTCTCCGCGGACGATCGCACCGAGAACATCCGGCGCATCGGTGAGATGTCGAAGCTTTTCGTTGATGCGGGGATGATCGCCATCACGGCCTTCATATCCCCATTCCGCGAGGATCGGGATAAGGTGCGCACGATGTTCGAAAAAGGGGATTTTCTGGAGATCTTCTGCGACTGCAATTTGGACGAGTGCGAGCGCCGGGACGTAAAGGGGCTGTACAAGAAGGCGCGCGCCGGCCTGATACCGGAGTTCACCGGGATCAGTTCTCCCTATGAGCCTCCGAGTGCCCCAGAGCTGGTGGTGAACACCGATAGCCAAACGCCGGAGGAGAGTGCTACTGCGGTCATCGAACTACTGCAGAGCAAGGGGATCGTTCCCGCTTGACCTATGGCCGAGCGCACACCTGCGCGGCGGAAGACGCGCGGCTACTGCCCTGGATCGACACGATATGCGAAGACTGTACTGCCTGTTACCGGATATCGAAAGCAGCAAGGCCGTAGTCAGCGAACTGGAGGAGTCGGGGATCCCGGAACGCCACCTGCATGCGATCGCAGGTCTTGCGCAGGACATCGATGATTTGCCCAGAGCAGGCCTGTTGCAGAAGACCGAGCTGCTCCACGGCCTGGTGCTGGGGAGCCTGCTCGGCCTCCTGGCCGGTTTTTTGGGCGGCCTCCTGGTGATGAATTTCCCGCCCGCCGGGCTGGTGTTGGGCAGGGAGACCGTCGTTGTCTGCAGCATCGCCGGAGCGGTGCTTGGGGCGGCCGTTTCCACCCTGATCTCGAGTCACGAGCACAGCCACCAGCTGGACGCCTTCGAAGAGGCGATCGAAGAAGGCCAGATCCTGTTGATGGTCGATATCGCGGCCGGCAAGGTGGCGCAGACCAAAAAAATGATCCTTTCGCATCATCCGGAAGCGGAGATCCGCGAGACCGCGCGCCCCAAAAGATAGATGGGCCAGCCCGATCCGGTTGAGCTCCCTGTAAACACGGTTCTACCGGAACTCAGTACGGCACTCCAATCCCATGGGAGCGCCGTCCTCGCGGCCCCGCCGGGCTCCGGTAAGACCACCTTGGTGCCCCTCAAGCTGTTGGCCGAGCCCTGGCTGCGCGGAGGGCGCATTCTGCTCCTCGAACCGCGTCGGATTGCCGCCCGCGCGGCCGCCCGGTTCATGGCGCAACAGCTTGGCGAACGCGTCGGCGAGCGCGTTGGGTATTGTGTGCGGCAGGAGCAGCGGATTTCCTCCGCGACCCGCATCGAGGTCCTCACGGAAGGTATCCTGACACGTCGTCTGCAGGACGATCCGGAGCTTGCAGGGGTCGGACTGGTGATCTTCGACGAGGTCCACGAGCGCAATCTGCATACCGACCTTGCGCTGGCACTATGCCTCGACGTGCGCCATGGCCTGCGTCCCGATCTGCGCATCCTGGTGATGTCAGCGACCCTCGATACCCGGGCCTGGAGCCGACTCCTCGCGGGTGCGCCTTGTGTCGCGGCGCATGGCCGAAGCCACCCGGTGGAGGTGCGCTATCTGGAGCGTGAGCCCCAGGCGCAGCGCCGGCTGGACAATCTCGTCCGCGTCGTGCAACGCGCACTCCAGGAGCATGCGGGGGACGTGCTGGTATTTCTCCCCGGGCAGCGGGAGATCCGCACGGCGCTGCGCCGGCTGGAAGAGTCGCTGCCCGCTGCCGGGCCGCTGCTCTGCCCGCTGTTCGGAGACCTCTCGCTAGAAGCGCAGGATCGGGCCATTCGGCCGGACGGGCAGGGGCGGCGGCGCGTCGTGTTGGCCACCTCCATTGCGGAAACCAGCTTGACCATCGAAGGCATTAAGGTAGTTGTCGATTACGGCTGGTCGCGAGGGCCCCGCTTCGATCCGAACCGCGGGCTGAGCCGTTTGGAGACCTTTCGTGCATCCCAGGCCTCGGTCGAGCAACGAGCGGGGAGGGCGGGACGGCTCGCGCCCGGGGTTTGTTACCGGCTCTGGCCAGAGGCCATGCAGGCCCGCTTACGGCGTGACGAGGATGCGGAGATCCTGCATGCCGACCTGGCACCTCTAGCCCTGGAGCTGGCCCTCTGGGGCGTTACGGACCCCGGCGCCTTGCACTGGATGCAGGCGCCTCCGCGCGGCGCCTATGGCCAGGCCGTCGAGCTGCTGCAACAATTGGGGGCTCTGGACAGCGCGCGGCGGATCACCTCGCATGGGGCCGCCATGGCGCGCCTGGGGACCCACCCCCGCCTCGCCCATATGCTGCTAAAGGCGACTAGCGGTGGCCGAGAGATGCTCTCACTGGCCTGCGACCTCGCGGCGCTGCTAAGCGAACGCGATCTGTTGCGGGCGGATCGCGAACAGCGGCGAGGGGTCGATATCGAGAGCCGGTTGCAGGTTCTGCGGCGCTGGCGCGCCGGTCACCGGCGAGGACTGACCGCGACGGCCGAGGATTGCCGAAGGGTCGACGCGATTGCGGGTCGCTGGATGAGGTTGCTAACCGCGCCGGATGCGGTTCGCGGAACGGGTAGCGCGCCCACGCCCGGTGCGCTGCTGGCCTGCGCCTACCCGGATCGGGTCGGCCGCTTGCGGGGGGCCAGCGACGGTGCCTATCTGCTCAGTTCGGGCCGCGCGACGCGGCTTCCCGAGGGTGACGTCCTGGGCGGCGCGCAGTTCCTAGTGATGGCGCAGCTCGATGGGGCGGGCCGGGAGGGTCGGGTCTTCCTCGCCGCTGAGCTGAGCGAGGCGGAGCTGCGGGAAACGCTGGCGGAACGCATCGATACCCGCGAGCATGTTGCCTGGGACGCCCGTTCGCGGAGTGTGGTGGCGCTCCGTGAGGAGCGCCTGGGGGCGCTGGTGCTGCGTTCCGAACCCCTGGCTAAGGCGCCGCCAGAGGCGATCCAGGCGGCGCTCCTGGAGGGCATCCGCGGACTCGGTGCGGCGGTGTTGCCGTGGAGCGTCGGGGCAACCGAATTGTGTGACCGGGTGCTGTGTCTGCGCCAGTGGGAACCCGACGCGGATTGGCCCGATCTTTCGGAAGCCGCCTTGCTGCAGGACCTGGAATCCTGGTTGGGACCCTGGCTGCCGGGCATGCGCCGGGCGGAGGATCTGCGCGCGCTGGACCTGTTGTCGGCCCTGCGCCAGCGCCTGGGCTGGCGCCTGCAGCAGCGCCTCGAGCGCGAGGCCCCGACCCACCTGCAGGTGCCGAGCGGCTCGCGGCGGCGGTTGCGCTATCGCCCTGGAGAGCCGCCCGTTCTCTGCGTGCGTCTGCAGGAGATGTTCGGATTGGCGGATACCCCACGCGTCGCCGGTGGCCGCATCCCGGTGATGCTGCACCTGCTGTCGCCGGCGCAGCGGCCGATCCAGATTACCCAGGACCTGCGCAGCTTCTGGGATCGAACCTATCTCGAGGTGAGGAAAGAACTGCAGGGGCGCTATCCGAAACATCACTGGCCGCTTGACCCCTGGAACGCTGCGCCATCCGCCCGGGTACGAGGGAGGCGCGGTTGAATCCCGGCGAAGAGCCCCGGAGCATCGATTTGCGGCGCTCGATGCAGACCCTGCACGGCCTCCGCTTCCGCGTGCTGCCGCGCTGGCGGGAGCCCTTGGACGAGATCGGCATTCGGGCCGATCGCGGGTGGGTCGAGCTCAGTCCGGGCACCCTGGCTTCGCGGAGTCCCTCTACCCGGTGTTTTCGCGTTACGCTCCGCGGCGGCGAGGTGGTCTACTTCAAACGCTATGTCTACCCGCCGCGCAAGTGGCTGGAGTTTTTTCTGCGCCCGGGCAAGGCCGCGGTGGAGACCTTCGGCTACGCATGTCTGCAGGAGCTCGGAATTCCCAGCCTGGAGGTGATCGCATTCGGCGAGCTGCGCACCCTGGGCATGCTGCGCGCTGCGTTCCTGGTCACCCGGGAGATCGAGGACAGCCGGGACCTCGCCGCGTTCGCGCGCGAGGTCTGGTACCCGCTCGCCGCCGATCAACGCTCCCGGCTGTACGCGGAGATCGCGCAGCAGCTGGCGGAACAATTGCGCCGCGCGCACGCCGCGCGCTTCTTTCATCACGATCTGAAGTGGCGCAACCTGCTGATTCAACGCGTCGCCGGGCGTTACACCCCGGTATGGATCGATTGTCCCCGGGCCGACGTGAAGCGCCTGCGTTGGCGCCGCGGCGTGATCGTGGATCTATCGGCGCTGGCGCGCCTGGCGCTGAGCTATCTTAACCCGCGGGAGCGCTATCGGTTCCTGCGCCGGTACCTCGGACCCGGGGCGCCGCGCGGGCAGGCGAAGCAGTTGTTCCGCAAGGTGGAGGCACATCTTGCGCGACGCCCGCCGCGCAAGCTCGATCTACCGCCGCGCGCCTGACCTCGCCACCTGGTCCGTACCAATGCCCGAACTCGCCACCCTCAGCCCGACCCTGATCGCCCTTTGCGCGGTGATCACCCTGCTGGCCGGGCTCGGCCACGGGACCCTCGGGCTCGGCTTCTCGGTGATCGCCACCGCCTTGATGGCGTTGTTTCTCGACATGCGGCTCGCGATCCTGATCACTCTGTTGCCCACGGTGGTGGTGAATGTTCTGAGCATCCTGCGCGGTGGGCACTGGAGCGAGAGCATCGCGAAGTACTGGCCGCTGGCCGCGTACAGCGCGCTAGGGGCGGTGGCGGGGACGCACCTACTGCTGAGCGTCGACCCGGCACCCTTCAAGCTGCTGCTCGCCCTCATCGTCCTGCTCTACCTGAAT
>JAHEIA010000080.1:0-3225 GCA_024639625.1 Chromatiales bacterium | reverse complement strand
TCGGGCTGCTGGCGGGGATATTGGCTGGCACCGTTAACGTCATGGTGCCCCTGCTCATCATCTACACGCTGGAGCTGGGACTCGCGGCGACCGCCATGGTCCAGGTGTTCAATCTGTGTTTCCTCGCCGGCAAGCTGTCGCAAGCGGCCACCTTCAGTGCAGCCGGGTATCTCGGCGTGGAACAGCTGGGGCCGCTGCTCCCGCTGGTTGCGAGCGCGGCCTTGGGAGTGTGGCTGGGGATGCGGGTCCGCGATCGCATCGAGGAAGACTTCTATCGCGCGCTGCTGAAAAAGGTCCTGTTCCTGATCGCCGTCGTCCTCCTCGCACAATTTCTCTGGTCCACGCTTTTGCCCCCCGTCTAGCCGCACCCCCGGATGTGACCGGCTTCCTGGTCGGCGGCAAATTTTCACCCTAAAGTAGCAACTCTTGACCCCGACGAAACCACCCTCCGCGAGGCGCTCTCGCGCAGGTCCGCCGACGCTGTGTCGCGTGAGCGAAACGCGGCGGAGGGCCACCGACGGGACTTCTTCCGGGTCGAGGGCGGTCACCGTCGACTAAGGAGAAGAGGAGAGAGCTATGTTCAAGAAACACGAAAACGAGATCGAGACAGGCGCCGCGCAGAGGAATCCAAACCCAAGCGCAAGTTCGAGCCCGCATCCGCGACCGGATTTGGCGCCGACGCCCACGAAAGGTGCTCAAGCGGTCATCGGGCCGAGCATCGTGATCAAGGGTGAGATCTCCGGGCAGGAGGACGTACTGGTCCACGGCCGCGTGGAAGGTACCGTGAAGCTGGTGCAGAACAATCTGACCGTGGGCAGCGGGGGCTTTGCCAAGGCGGATGTACACGCCATGGTCATCACAGTGGAAGGCGAGGTGGAGGGTGATCTGACGGGCGATGAACGGGTCATCATCCGCAGCTCGGGAACCATTCGGGGCAACATCCTGGCGCCGCGTGTCAGCCTGGAAGACGGCGCTAAGTTCAAGGGCAGCATCGATATGGACGTACCGCGAGCGGCGTCGCAGGAAAGCCCGGTGAAGCCGGTCGCCACTCCCGCACCCCGGGAGGAGAAGGCCCCGACCGCGTCGAGCGGCGCGGCGGCTGCCAAGGCGGGTTGAGCGGTTGCGCGGCGCCGGTCCCGCACAGGCGCTGTGCACGGTTCGCCGCCGCTACCCTGCGCGGGCCGGCGGCCGAGGGCGCCAACGGTGGGGTTCGCGGACCCCACCTGCTTGCCAATCCAACGGCCTGCGTCCATTCTGAGGGACCACCAAGCAGCGTTCTGCTGCGCGGCCCAACCCGGGTACGGCGCGGTTGTTTTGCATCGCGCGTGCCGAGCAGCCAGATGTGAGTCAGGCGTTCCACACAGCCCCCGGTGAATCGGCATCGGACTCCGGACCCCGGATCTACAGCTCGCGGGCCCTGGAGCTGATTCGCGAGCGCCTCGAGGCCCGCACCCGCTGCCACGTTCTCGACCTGGGACCGGCGATCGGCGACAACATCGAGTTTCTCGGACGTTATCGCTGCAAGCTCTATATCGAAGACTGCGCCGAACCCCCGGGCGCGGCGGGAGACGCTGTCGGTGAACCCGTAGCCGGCCATGGGTTGCGGTCGGTGAACGCCCCGGCCAGTATCGATGTCGTGTTGGCCTGGGATTTGTTCGATTACCTCAGCCCATCGGCGCTTTCCCGGCTGGGACGAGGGCTGTCGAAGGTCTGCAAACCCCATGCCTTGCTGTTTACCCTGGTGCATACCGGGAAGCAGATCCCCGCGCGGCCGAGCCGCTATCTGCTGTTGGGTGACGACCGGATCGGATACTCGGTGCTTGACCAGGAGACGCGAGGTTGCCCCCAGCACCACCAGGCATCCCTGCTGCGCCACCTGCCGGGTTTCCGTTTATTGCGCTCGATGCTCCTGCGCAACGGCAGCCAGGAGTACGTGTTCCAGTTTGGCTAGCAGCCCGTAGCGCAGGCTCCGCGCGCCGGTTACAGGGAGCGAATGCGGCGCAGCTGATCATCCAGCTTGCCAACCGCGGTGCCGAGTTCCTCCAGCTTGCCGCGCTCTTTGGCGACCACCGCCGGCGGCGCCTTGTCGACGAACTGGGGGTTGGCGAGCTTGTTTTCCGTGCGTTCCAGGTCGCTCCTTAGTCTGCCGATCTCCTTCTGCAAGCGGGCGATCTCCGCATCCTTGTCGATCAGCCCGGAGAGCGGGATCAGCACCTTCATCTCGCCGACCAGAGCGGTGGCGGCCTGCGGCGGTTCGGCATCCTCGGCGAGCACGGTTACCCGCTCCAGCCGGGCGAGAAAATCCAGATAGCGTCGATTGTTCGCCAGCCAGTCGCGGTCGCGTTGCGTGGCGTGCTGCAACATCACAGGCACCGGTTTTCCGGGGGAGATATTCATCTCGCCTTTGATCTTGCGGATGCCGAGGATGAACTGCATGACCCACTCCATCTCCTGTTCGGCTTTCTCGTCGAGCAGCGGTCGGCGCAGGCTCGGGTACGCCTGGAGCATGATGGTCGCTGCGGAAACGCCGGCCAGGGGAGCGACTCGCTGCCATATCTCTTCGCTGATGAAGGGCATGATCGGATGCACTAGCCGCAGCAGGGCCTCGAGCACCCGCACCAGAGTGCGCCGGGTGCCGCGCTTGGCGGCCGGCGAGGCGTCCGGGTCGCTGAGTATCGGCTTCGACAGCTCGAGGTACCAGTCGCAGTATTCGTTCCAGGTGAACTCGTAGATCGCCTGGGCGGCGTGATCGAAGCGGTAGCTGTCGATGGCGTCGGCCACCGCGCGCTTGGTGCGCTGCAGGCGGGAGAGGATCCAGCGGTCCGCCAGCGTGCGCTCGAGCGCGCCTCCGGACTGGCCGCAGTCCTCACCCTCGGTGTTCATCAGCACGTAGCGCGAGGCGTTCCACAGCTTGTTGCAGAAGTTACGGTAGCCCTCGGTCCGTCCCAGGTCGAACTTGATGTCGCGACCGCGCGAGGCGAGAGCCGCGAAGGTGAAGCGCAGCGCGTCGGTTCCATAGGCCGGGATCCCGCCGGGAAAGTCCTGGCGAGTGACTTCTGCGATCTTCTTCGCCAGATGGGGCTGCATCATGCCGCTGGTGCGTTTTTCCACCAGCGGTTCGAGCCCGATGCCGTCGATCAGGTCGATGGGATCGAGCACGTTACCCTTCGATTTGGACATCTTGTCGCCGTGGGAGTCGCGCACCAGGCCGTGGATATAGACCTC
>JAHEIA010000489.1 GCA_024639625.1 Chromatiales bacterium | reverse complement strand
CCTCTCCTGCGGGCCGGCCTGGCCGCGGCGATCACGTCGCAAAAGCGGCCGTGACGTATCAATATTTCCGCAACGCTCCCCGTCTCTTCCCGGAATACCGCCCTGACCTCGTCATCGCTCAGCGACTCACCGAATCTGATGCCATGTTTTTCGCAGTATTCGGTGAACTGATCGCGTAAGGCTCTTGCGTGTTCCTTGCCGATCTTTTTGGTTTCGTCGGCTACTTTTCTCTTCAGATTTTCGGATACGTAGTCGAGTTCGTAGGGCAGATCGCCGCTCTTGGGCCGGATATGTATGCCCTTGATTTTTGCATTGAAGCGTTTGGCTACGATCAACGCCGTGTCCAGCACGGCGAAGCTGGCGTCGGTGCCGTCCAGGGGCACCAGAATAGACTTAACTGACATGAATCTCCATTACTGACTATCTAGAATAGACCTTCTACTTCGCCCGAATCATTGATAAGGATGCTGTTGGCGGCGGGGACCCTCGGCAATCCCGGCATGGTCATGATCTCACCGCAAATAACGACCATGAACCCGGCCCCGGCGGACAGCCTCACTTCCCGCACCGGCAGCACGTGCCCGGAGGGCGCCCCTTTGAGGTTGGGGTCGGTTGAAAAACTGTACTGCGTTTTCGCAATGCAGATCGGGAAGTGGCCGAAGCCGTTTTCCTGGTATTCGCTGATCTGGGATCGCACTTTCTTGTCGGCTATAACGTCATCCGCGCCATAGATGCGGGTCGCCACGGTTTTTATCTTGTCCCACAGCGGCATATCGTCGTCATAGATGGGAGCAAACTGGCTGTTGCCGCTGTCCGCGAGGTCGGCCACATGGACAGCGAGTTGCTCCGTACCGGCACCGCCGTTGGACCAGTGCGTGCATTCGAAGGCTTCCGTGCCATAATCGGCGGCGGTCTCACGAACCGCGGCCACCTCAGCGTCCGTGTCGGCGACAAAGCGGTTGATAGCCACCACCGTCGGCACGCCGAAGGATTTGACATTTCGGATGTGTCGCGCCAGGTTGGAACAGCCCTTTCTGACCGCTTCGACATTCTCGCTATTGAGGTTGTCCTTGCTTACCCCGCCGTGCATCTTCAAGGCTCGGATCGTGGCGACGATGACGGCGACATCCGGTTTGAGGCCCGCACTGCGGCACTTGATATCGAAAAACTTCTCCGCCCCCAGGTCGGCGCCGAATCCCGCCTCGGTAACGACGTAGTCGGCGAGCTTCAGGGCCGCTTTGGTGGCGATTACTGAATTACAGCCGTGGGCGATGTTGGCAAACGGTCCACCATGGATGAAGGCAGGATTGTTTTCCAGCGTCTGCACCAGATTCGGCGCCATGGCGTCCTTCAGCAGTACGGCCATGGGGCCCGGTCCCTTGACCTGCTGCGCGCGAATTGGCTTGCGGTCCCGGGTGTAGCCGACGATGATTTTACTCAACCGTTCCTGCAGGTCGTCGAGATCACGGGAGAGGCAGAATATGGCCATTACCTCCGAGGCAACGGTGATATCGAATCCATCCTCGCGCGGGTAGCCGTTGGCCACACCGCCGAGGGAATTGACGATGGAACGAAGCGCCCGGTCGTTCATGTCGACGACTCTTCGCCATACGACACGTCTGCTGTCAAACCCCGCCTCGTTTCCCCAGTAGATGTGATTGTCCACCAGAGCGGACAACAGGTTGTGGGCGGCGCCGATGGCGTGGAAGTCGCCGGTGAAGTGAAGGTTGATCTCTTCCATCGGAACCACCTGCGCATAGCCCCCGCCGGCGGCGCCACCCTTCATACCGAAACAGGGTCCCAGGCTGGGTTCCCTCAGGCACACCAGAGACTTTTTTCCAATCCGGCTGAGGCCGTCGTGCAGCCCGACCGATGTCGTGGTCTTGCCCTCCCCCGCGGGGGTCGGCGTGATCGCCGTCACCAGGACGTAGCGCGCCCGGGGCTCCCCTACGACCCCCAGACGGTGGTCGATCTTGGCCTTGGTGTGCCCGTAGGGCTCGAGATGCTTGGCCTCGATGCCGTACTCGGCGGCCACGTCCACGAGCGGGGAGAGGGGAACGGCGCGTGCGATCTCGAGGTCCGACAGCATGGCGGGCATCCTACGGTCGAGTGACCCCGAACTGGACCCCCAGGCTCCGGGGGCTTACGTTAAGGTGAGGGATGGAACTCCGCAGTCCGCGGGGTCCGGCCTCGAGATACGGATGAGCACGCCCACGGAACTCCTGAAGATCGGTGACTTCGCCAAGCTGGCGGGGACCAACCTTCGCACGCTGCGCTACTACGAGGAGCTGGAGCTCCTCTCCCCCGCGCTGCGCAGCGACGGTGGGTTCCGGTACTACCGCCCCACGGACGTCCACCGCGTGCGGATGATCCACGATCTCCAGGAGCTGGGCCTCAACCTCGAGCGGATCCGCGCCCTCGTGGACACGAAGGGCGAGGAGAACGACCGCACGGCGTGGATTCGTCGGATCCAGGCCGCGCTCTCCGAACAGCGCGAGCTGATCGAGGGGCGCGTGCGCACGCTCGAGGAGCAGAAGGACCGGATCGTCGAGGCGCAGCAGAAGCTCGAGCACTGCGCGAACTGCGAGCATCGTCCGACGCCCGAGAACAACCACTGCGAGCCGTGCCAGCGGACCGGTGGAGATTTGCCCGAGTCTCTGAGCGCGCTGTTCTAGTCGGGCTCGGTGAACCGCGTCTACCTCGACAGCAACGCGACCACGCGCGTGGCCGAGGAGGTCCTCGACGCCATGCTGCCCTGGTTTCGAGAACGCTGGGGCAACCCCTCCAGCCTGCACGCTCCGGGGGAGGAGGGCGCGGATGCCCTCCGCGCCGCGCGGGGCGAGGTGGCGCGACTCGTCGGCGGCGCGGCGGAGG
>JAHEIA010000079.1 GCA_024639625.1 Chromatiales bacterium | reverse complement strand
ACCAAGTGGACAGGCAAGCGCGACGGCGGGCAAGGGCCGAGCGGGAGCACCACCAGTGGCTGGGCCAGACCGTGTATCTCGGCACCCTGGGCCTGGTGTTCGTGATCCCCGTCGTGGGGGAGCCTACCTGGGTGCCTGGCTCGACGGGCGGCTGGAAGGCTATTCCATGAGCTGGACCCTGAGCCTCATCTTCCTCGGTCTGGTGCTCGGATTGGTTAACGTGTATCTGATAATCCGGGAATGAGCATGGATGAAACTGGCCTCGCCCCCGGCATCGTGTTCTCGCTGGGTCCGTTAGACATTACCGGGTCCACGCTAACCTCCTCGGGCATCGTCTTGCTCCTGGGAAGTTTCGCGGCCCTGGCTACGCGCCGCTTGCGCATGGAGCCAAAGCCTTTCCAGGCAGCACTCGAAGGTATCGTGGGCGTACTGATGAGCGCGATTCGCGCCGTCGCTCCACAGCACGCCCGGATGCTGCTGCCCTTCATCGGCAGCCTGTGGCTATTTTTGGTTGCTGCCAACCTGATCGGCCTCATCCCGGGCCTGCACTCCCCTACCCGCGACCTGTCGGTCACGGCGGCCCTGGCATTGCTGGTATTCCTGGCAGTGCACTGGTACGGGATCCGCATCAGTGGTGTCCGCGCCTACCTGCGCCATTACCTAACCCCCAACCCGATCCTGCTGCCCCTCCATCTGATCAGCGAAATTACTCGGACCGTGGCCTTGGCAGTACGCCTATTCGGCAACATCATGAGCCTGGAGCTGGCCGCTCTGATGCTGCTACTGGTGGCGGGCTTTCTGCTGCCGGTACCCATCCTGATGTTGCATGTCGTCGAGGCGTTGGTTCAGGCCTATATCTTCGGCATGTTGGCTCTGGTGTATATCGCCGGCGGAATCCAGGCCCGGGAGACCAAACAACGGAATCAAACAGAGGTGTAGCCATGAGTGGAATCGACAACTTTGTGCTCTATTCAACCATCGCCGCGATTTTCGGCATCGCAATCGGCGTACTGCTCCCCGCTTTTGCCATGGGCCGGGCCATCAGCAGCGCCCTCGAAGCCCTCGCCCGCCAACCCGAGAGCGAGCGTTCCATCATGCGAACCCTGTTTATCGGCCTGGCCATGATCGAGTCTCTGGCCATCTATGTCCTAGTGATCGTTCTGATCGTACTGTTCCGCAACCCCTTGCTCGAATACCTGCTCAAATAGACCGAGGGCACCCCCGATGGAGCTAAACTGGTCAACCTTCTTCCTGGAGATCGCCAACTTTCTGGTCCTCGTCTGGCTCCTGAAGCGATTCCTCTACAGGCCGGTGACCGACGCCATCGCCAAGCGCCAGGAGAAGATCGAGCGGGCGCTGCAGGAGGCCGCCTCGGAGCACCGGGCCGGAGAGGCCCTGCGGGGGCATTACGCGGACCGGCTGGCAGACTGGGAGCGGGAAAAGGCGGCGGCCCGAGCCGCTTTCGAGCGCGAGATCGACCGGGAACGCGCGACCCGGCTGGAAAACCTAGCGACCGAACTGGAAGGCGAACGCAAACGGCGCAAGGTGGTCGCAGAACAGAAACGCCGGGAAATCCAGCAGCGACTCGAAACGAAGGCGTTGAAGCTGGCGGCCGCATTTGCCTCGCGATTCCTGGCCCGCGTCGCGGGACCCGAGCTGGAGCGCAGGCTAGTCGAGGTCTTATCGGAAGATCTACCCAGATTGCCGAGCCAGCGGCGCGAGGCCTTGGAGCGGACGCTGCGCCAGATGCACGGCCCGATCGAGGTCATGAGCGCCTATCCCCTGGGTGATAGCGAGCGGGTGAAGCTGGAGCAAGCGCTGACCGATCTCTCAGGGCAGAGCGTGGTATGCGACTACCGGGAAGATGCGAGGCTGATCGCCGGTATACGGCTGCATCTGGGCTCTTGGGTTCTGCGCGCCAATCTCGGAGACGAGCTCCAGGGTTTCGCGGAGGCAGGGTGTGAGTAGCGAGCAGAATCTGTTACCCGGTGGTCCGCTCGACCGGGCGGGGAACTGGGTAAAGGGCTATCGGTTTTCGTCCTCGATCGCTGAGCGCGGCACCCTGATTTCGGTAGGCGACGGGATCGTCTGGGTCGACGGTCTACCTTCGGCTGCCATCGACGACGTTCTGGAGTTCGAGGATGGCAGCCGCGCCCTGGTCCTCGACCTTAATCCGGACATCATTGGCGGCGTTCTCCTGCACGAGACAGGGAAACTCACGGCGGGCGTTTCCACCCGTCTCGGCGGACGCGGACTGAGCGTACCCGTGGGCGAGCCCCTGCTGGGCCGAGTCATCGATCCTCGGGGACGGGCGATGGATGGCGCGGAGAATCCCCGCTCGGACGAGCAGCGACCGCTGGAGCGCCTCGCACCCCCGATCACCTCCCGCGACTTCGTCCACCGGCCGCTCTACAGCGGCAGTAAGATCATCGATACCCTGCTGCCCATCGGAAAAGGACAGCGCCAGCTCATCGTGGGCGACGAAGGCCTGGGCAGGACCTCCATCGCATTGGATGCAGTCCTTAATCAACGCGGCAAAAACGTCTATTGCATCTACGTGCTGATCGGTCAGAAACGCTCCACGGTAGTGAGCCTGGTGCAGACCCTGCGCGCCTCTCAGGCCCTGGATTACACGACTGTGGTAGTAGCCGAAGCGAACGCCCTTCCCGGTCTTCAGCACCTCTCCCCGTTCACCGGCTGCGCCCTGGCCGAGTATTGGATGGAAAGAGGCAGCGACGTGCTTATCGTCTACGACGACCTCTCTACCCACGCCATGAACTATCGTGCCCTGTCGCTGCTCTTGCGGCGCCCGCCGGGGCGGGAGGCCTACCCGGGCGACATCTTTTCGGTCCACGCGCGGCTGCTCGAACGCTCGACCTGCTTGAACGCGGATCGCGGCGGTGGCAGCATGACAGCGCTTCCCATCGTTGGCACCGAACAGGGTGAAATTGCAGCCTACATCCCCACCAATCTGATTTCGATTACCGACGGTCAGATCTATCTCGATCAAACCCTGTTCTCCAGCGGCTTTCGCCCCGCCATCGACATCGGCAGATCGATCTCCCGGATCGGAGGAGCCGCCCAACACCCGCGCATCGGAGCGGAGTGCGGCCGGATGAAGCTGGATTATCTGCGATTCCTGGAACTGGAGGTATTCACTCGCTTCGGCGCCCGCCTAGAGGCTGGCATGGAGAGCATTCTGCGACGCGGGCGTGTACTGCGGGAGGTCCTCAAGCAGGACCGACTCTCCCCGCTCAGCATAGAGTTTCAGATGGCCTGGATGGTGGCCTTCAACGACGGTCTGCTCGACGCTGTGAGTCCCGATGAGGTGCCGGCAAGGCTCGAGCGGCTGGCACAGCGGGTTCACGAGGGCCACCTGGGCCTGGATGACGACCGGGGCGAATGGGCCGCGGCGGTCCGCGGCTGGCTGCAGACATGAGCCGGCGACGAGCGCTGCAGCAGCGCATGCGGAGTTGGCAGGAGATCCATGAGATTCTCGGCTCCATGAAGAGTCTGGCCTTCATGGAGACCCGTAAACTGACGCGCCGGATCGAGAATCGGCACCTGGCGGTGCAGAGCATCGAGCAGGCAGCAGCCGATTTCCTTTCCTTCCATCCCTACCCCTTCACCAGCGACGAACTTCCTCGGGTCTTTGTTACCATTGGCAGCGAACGCGGCTTCTGTGGCGACCTCAACGAAAGGTTGTTGAAGTACATCGAGCGCGCAATCCCGAAATCGTCTCCCGCAGACTCCGCTCTGATCGCCGTCGGCTATCGAATCGGCGCCAAGTTGGACGGCCATCCGCTTCTGGCTGCTGCGATCGAGGGCGCCGACACGGCAGAGGAGGTCGATAGGGTATTGGAACAGCTCCTGGACGCCTTGGCGGATCTGCGCGGCCGCCACGGTGCCTTGAGCCTGTGGGCCCTTTATCTGCACCACGAGACGGACGAGCTAACGACCAAACCCCTGCTGCCACCATTCGCCGGATACAAGGAAAAGACGCCAGGATTTACGATTCCACCGTTGCTCTACCTGGAGCCGCAGGATTTCTTTCTGAGGCTGACCGACCAGTACCTGCTAGCAGCACTGCAAGAGATTCTCTATGCGTCACTCCTGGCAGAGAACCACCGCCGCGTACAGCATCTCGACGCGGCCCTCCGCCACCTCGATACCCGCCTGGACGAACTGAAACGCAAAGACCGCCGCTTGCGGCAAGAAGAGATCATCGAGGAGATAGAGGTGATTCTGCTCGGCTCGTCACAGACCAACCCTTCTCCAGATCGGCGGCAAGAATCGCGATTGCCTTGCAGCTCGACGTTCACGGGCTCGGTATCTGAATAGATGCGGCGACAGCGGTGAACTACCCTGTCCGGGAGCCCCGTATAACCGCCTGATCGGCCGCCTGACCGCCGGGTGCCAACTCTTTGCTTCGTCTTGAAGCGGCGCGCTTGCTATGTTCCCCTTGGTATCTTGGAAACCGGTACCGACGGTCGTGCCATGCCCAGCATTAGACGCAAGATTAGCTTCGGATTTTTCGCCCTGATCGCCATCATCGCTTTCCTGGCCCTGTTTGCGTATAGCGACTTGCGCTATCTCGAGAGGCGCATTGGTTCAGGTGTCGCAATCTATGAATTTCTGGAGACGGTGCTGGTGATTCGTCTCCGAGAGAAGGATCTACTCCTCTACGCAAGCGACCAAGACTTGGAGTCCGCTCTCGACTACGCCGCAAAGGCGGAAGACATCCTGAAAGCGAACCGGCAGGCGTTTCTTGCGCTGCAAACCGAGCCCGAGTTAGACGCCCTAGGATCGCTCCTGGACGAATACCGCCACTACTTGGCCGGCTACGGCGAGTTACCCTTACGCGGCGCAAAACCGACCGCGAAGGCGAAAGAGGCTCTTCGCGAGAGGGGGGAGCGCCTGACAACAATCGCCGAGGCTCTGGCGACCGCCGAAAGGGCCGAGCTTGGCGCTTCGGTCAGCCGCTCGCAGTGGGCTCTGCTAGGGTCCGTGGTGGTCATCGCGCTGCTTGGCATTGCTACGGCCCAGCTGCTTTCCCGGATCTCGCTGCGCCCTCTGGCATGGCTCGAAGCCGAACTCGCCGCAATCGGCGAAGGCCGCTACAACCAGCTGAACCCGGTATCCAGAGACCAAGAGATCGTCTCTGTGAGCCGGGCTATCAACCGCATGATCATCGATATCGAAGCGCGCAACCGGCAATTGATGCAAAGCGAAAAGCTGGCGTCTTTGGGCACCCTGACCTCCGGTGTGGCCCACGAGTTGAACAACCCGCTGTCCAATATCTCGTCGTCCTGTCAGATCCTGATGGAAGAAATAGCGCAGCAATCCAACATCGACCCGATGGAATGGCTACAGCAGATCGACCAGGAAACCGAGCGGGCCCGGCTCATCGTCCGATCGGTACTCGATTTCTCCAAAGAGAGCCGGATGCGCAAGACCGAGACGAGACTGCGCGAGATCATCGACAGATCACTTGTGCTGATGGGCCAAAAGGGCAACTTCAGGATCGACGCGGGAGATATTCAGCAGCAGACCACGCTACTTGCCGACGCCCAGAAACTGCAGCAGGTTTTCATCAACCTATTTCAGAACGCCATCGATGCCGGCGGCCCCAAGGTGACGATTTGGATTCGCTCGAAAACGGTAGCCGGGCAGGATTTCCAGCTTCCCGACGGAGCCGTGTCCGGAAAGCGCTTCGGCTCCGCGAATCCGCGAGGCCGGGTGGTCGTTATCGAGGTGGAAGACGACGGCCCGGGAATCCCCCAAGAGGTGCTGCCAAGGGTCTTCGACCCTTTCTTCACCACCAAGGACGTCGGGCGCGGGGGTGGGCTAGGCCTGTACGTAACCCAGGAGATCATCGATCTGCACGAAGGCTGCATCAGCGTCCGCAGCCGTCCCGGCAGGGGTGCCTCATTCGTGATCTGCCTACCCTGCGACGAGGCAGATGCGGAGTCAGCGACACCGTCCGCATAGCGGAAACCTAGCCCGCTGCTGCCGCCAGCCGCGGCAGGATTGCATCCGATAGATTGCAACCGCACTGATCAGCGGCCGGATCAAGTTCCCCCCGTCGAGCCATGAGATGGACACACCGGACGCTACGGTTGCCGAAGCGAGCGAGAAATCAATTGACGGGTGTTGCGTCTAGGAGATCCAGCGTCGCTGCGAAAGATCACCCGGAACACAGCTCCCGAGCGCTGTCAGCTCTACCACGCCCTCTGTTCGGCTACCGAGTCCCGGAGAAAGTCGGTGACCGTCGGATATCCCTCCATCTTGTCCAGGTCCACATAGTGCACGCCCGATATCGGAGACCGCGGGCACCAGAGTAACCTGGGAACAAAAACAGGCTCGCCAACTTCCGCCACCGGGAGACTCACGCCGCCGATGATGGCGCACTCCAATAGCACCCCACTTTCCAAGCGCACAGGCTCACCGCCATCTCCGCTGTAGGCGACCTCCGGGCCATCTGGAAATTGGTTGCCAACCAAAGCCGCGGTCCGCGGGCGCCACTTACCGACCTCCTGCAGCGAAAGTATTCCCAACAGAGGAACACCGTCATGGCGACCGTACAGTTCGCGCAGATCAGGCGGTAGACGGAGCCCGAGGGAATCCTCGGCAGCGCCGATGGTGGCTGCGCTGGCACCCTCCGGCCACACTAATTGAGGAGCGAAAAATGCCGATACCGGATCGAAAGGCTGGAACTCACCGAGCAGGAGCGTTAGATCGGCATCCGCCAGCTTCTCAAGAGCCTGTAGCTTGCGCTCCCGGTGTCGCTCTGCCTCCCGTTGCGCGGCCTTGAGATCGGTCCAGTGCTCCTCGATCCTGGCGCGCAGAGAGGGGTAGCCCACGGCCCATCCGTATTCGTAGGTGAACACCCGCATGCCGGGAACGGCGGGAGAACGAGCGGGATCGATCAGGGTCATCACACCTTGCGAACCAGGGCGACTGAGACAGAGCCAGCGCGCGGCTCGGTCGAGGGAAACCTCACGCGAAGTCAACGCATCGCCGACGTCGGTCACAGTGAGCGTGTCCCCAATGGGCAGGTTCTCCCGCAGGCCGGCGAAGGCTGAATCCGCGCTTTCGATCTCGCCTACGGAAACAATGCCCAACCCCGGCATTCCGTCGGTCAAGCGATAGAGCTCCCGAACCGGTTCGGGAAGATCGACACCGAGCCGCTGTTCGGCAGCCTGTATCGCCTCCTCGGTAGCCCGCCCCTCCCGGTTCGTCCCGTCATTGGATCGCCCGATATCTTCGACGAGGGCCTCCAGCGTCATTCCTCGAGCTTGCCCAGCGAGGGCGACGCGTTCGACCTCGATCTCCTGATTTCGGGCCATAAGCTCCTCGATATCCAGACCTTCCCAGGAGACCCAGAACGCGAACAGAGCCGCCGCCACCGGTGCGGCGAGCAAGGCGGCGTAGAGCGTCCCGATCACTCCCCGCTGGGCCCAGGACATGGGCTGGGTATCCAGGGTTTGGAGTATCTGTTCAGCTTGGGCGATGCGGCTCTGCGCCTTGGCGGTGGGCCCTGCGACCTCCTCCAGTACCCGCAGTACGTTGAGCAGGCGACTGGAGCGGCCCTGGCTCCGCGGCGGAACACCTCTGTCGAGAAGGCGGCGCATGGCAGCACCGGTCTTGAAATGGCTACCCAGTGCAAACAACTGTAGCCCGCCAAGAATGACCAGAATATACAGGTCGAGTACCAGCGCCACCCCGATGCCAACGATACAGGTCACGGCGAGGACCACGGCCTGGACGTTTATCCAACGCGGAGGCAGCAATGCCTGCACCACATGTCCCCCATCCAACGGGAGCATCGGCAGAATGTTCAGATAATTCACGAGCAGGAAAAGCAAGATAGTGACCGCCATCCAACCCGCGGCGTCGCCCGCGAAGCTTCCGGTAACGGCGAGATAGGCGAGCGCCCAGCCGAGAATGATTCCCGGCACAGGGCCCATCAGGCTCACCCAGGCGCGCCGGGCGGCGCTGGGATTCTCATCCAGCCCCATGGTAACGCCTCCCACCAGAGGCAGGGCCAACATGTGCACGTTGCGGTAGCCAAAGAACCGCATCGCCAGGTAGTGGCCCAGCTCGTGCAGAATGAGCACCAACAGCAAGACCAGGGCAAATTGCAGGCCCCAGAGGATTGCACCGAGCCCCACGGAAAGGGCGACACTGGCGATGAAGAGGCCTAACTGGACCTCCATACCGGGCTCCATCCGCCGAGCCCTCTCCATCACCCGCGCGAGAAGCGCCAGCCGGCTGGCGGGAACCGGCGCCGCGGGATCTCCGGGGTTCTTGCGCCGCCAGAGGAACCACAACATACGCGCTGCCATCCCCAGGCGGGCCCTGACCACCCCGCTACTATCACTCCAGAAACCGCCCTTCTCCACCAAGGCGTCACGCTGCCGGTTCATTGTCTCGCCGGCCAGGCGGATGATGCCCTCCTCCCGAAGCGAGCCGGGATCCCCGCTCTCGACGAAACCGGCACGAAATTCCCGGTGCTGCTCAATCTGCTCGCCGAAGCTCTTGCCGTGGATCGTACGAGCCGGCAGCGAGGGTATTGCCAGCGATTCGAAATAGGGATCGAACGCCTGGCTAATAAGGGTGCGTCCATCGATCAGGCTAGATGACCAGTAGGTGAGCAAACGATTCGGCGCCTTCAGGTCCGCCGGCGGAAACAGCCAAGCGAGTATCTGCTCCTCGGCGTGCCGGTAGACAGCACAGACCCGGAACAGGCCAGCCTCGTTCGGCTCGTAGTCCAGCATCAACCAGATGGGTCCCTCGAGCCCCAGGGTCTTGAGCTCCTCATGGGCCGCGTCATAGAGATCCGCAAGACCCTTTGGCGCCTGGATCCGCACCATGCGAGCGCTGACCGTGGGGAAGACACGCGCCAGAAGCTGACGCAACTGAAGGACGAATAGCAGCAGGATAATGGCCGCCGCAAAGAACAACGCGTCGTAGATCAGCATGCTCGGCTCCTGACTCCCTCTTCCCTTCGCACACCCAAAAGCGATCCGCCTGAATCAGGTGGGCGGTTGCTACGTAATTCGCAGGACCTGACCGCAGGAGTGGGAGTGAGTCCACATCCACCAACAGCCGGATCAGACCGGATCTTCAAAAACTACCGTTTCCGTATGTCGAACAACAGCGAATGCATCACGGTTTCTTGGGATCCTGTCCGTCATACAGAGGCCGCGCTGCAACCGTTTCGCGGAACCATTCATAACCGAAACGTAGCTTTTCCCGAGCAATTAGTCGGTTGCGGTGCCACGAAGCCGTC
>JAHEIA010000488.1 GCA_024639625.1 Chromatiales bacterium | reverse complement strand
AAAACGGGTGGAACTGGAGGGAATGTGCCGGCGAGGATTGACCAGCCGCTCGAATAGCTCCCCGCTCAGGATACGGCCTTTCAACATGCGCACCCCGGCGATCGCGACGACCTCATCTCCGCCGGAAGGGTTGAGGCCGGTAGTTTCCGTGTCGAATACGACGAATTCCAGATCCGCCAGCGGCCGTTCGGCCAGGGCCTCCGAGGGGTGCTGCGCGTCCGCCAGGTCGAAATCGTAGAACTCGGGTCGCGCCGGCAGCTCCGGCACCGGTGGCTGCCACTGGCGCGGCGACGCGGGCAAGGGCAGGCGCAGAAAGGCGTAACCGCCCCTACGATGCGGCCTCGACCACAGATCGCTGTCGTGGGCCGCAACGATTTCGGCCGCCCGGGTCGAGCCCACCAGGCCCTCCATAGACTGCTCGAGCCAGGCAGTCAGTGTCGCATCGGGAATCGGTTCGCCTTGCCAGATCAGGTCGAGATAAACCCGGCGATCCCCCATAAGCGCCTCCAGATCGACCTGGCGGGTGTCTGCCTGCTCGCGAACGCGTGTCGCCAGATGGGCGAGCAGTTCGACCACCGCATGGCAGTCCACATGCAGCCACAAAGGAACTCCGACGGCGGTGAGCGTCAACTCCGGCGACGATTCGGCCAGACTATCCTGCACGCTGTTCGCCAAATCCGTCGACAGGACGTCGGTCATCGTCCATCGGTTGCCGAGCAGGGTCTCGCGCTCGGTCTCCGCCATTTCGACCTGTCGGCTCAGGTGCGCGCTTTCCTGCACCACGATGCCCTCAAACGCTCGCCGGGTACCAGGCTCCATATCGGGAGCGGAGACCAGATTCTCTGCCGCTGCGCGCAGATTCGCCAACGGGCCGCGGAAGCCTTCAACCAGTTTGCGCATCACCTGGTCCCGCCGCTGTACCTGCTCGAAGCGCCGGGTCGCATCGGTGAACGAAACGATGAAACCCGCCCCCTCGCCGGCGATGTCCGGCAACAGGGCCAGTCGGCAGGAAAAGAGCAGCTTGGATTCCACGCCGGAGCAAACAAACTCGTGCGACGGCGAAGTGCCGCCGCGGTTCCCGGCGGAACGAAACATCTGCAACATACGCAGGGTGTGGCGCACGGGTTCTCGAGCGAAGAACTGATAGATCGACCTCCCCAGACCGAGGTCGGAGTTGCTGCCAAGAACCCGCAGTGCCGCCGGGTTGTAGAGCAGGATCTTCCCGTCCCGATCGCACACCAGCACGCCGGTGTCCAGTTCGCGGATGACGGTTTCCAATTGCAGCTTCTGCGATTCCACCCGCGCCGCGCCGCTTTCCAGTGCTTGGCTCACCTCGGTGCGGCTCAAATGGAGACGATCGCTCAAGTTGCGCAGGGCGTCGGGAAGCCCGCCCAGTAGGTGGAATCCCGGCAGTTCCGGTTCATGCAGCGGGTTGGTGTGGGCCATGATCTCGGTGCTGTAGCGCAGCGACTGCATCGGCCGCAGCAGGAAGTAATCCAGCGCTGCCCAGACCAGAGCCAGCAGCACCGCCAGCACAAACCCCCCGGCAAACAGAAAAGCCAGGGCGACGAAGCGCTGTTCGGCCTGCTGAAGGTTGCCCGCTACCCACCAAGCCGCAATGGCCAGCATGGCTGCCAAAGGGATGTATACGACCACAAGTACTGCCCAGAACAGCCGGCGCGGATTCATCACGCCTGCACCCCGTTTGTGCCAGTCATCCGGGCGGCTCCACGATGCTCAGGCCGTCGGACGGCGCCTAACCGGCGCCCTCCTGCCGCTGCAGGAGTTCTTGCACCTTGTCGACCAGTTCCTGGGTCGCGAAGGGCTTGGTGATATAGTCGTCAGCACCCAGCGCAAGCCCCTTTTCCCGTTCCACGTCACGGCCTTTGGCTGTCAGCATCACAATGACGACCCGCTGCCATTCCGGATTGGCGCGGATGACTTCGCAGACCTCATAGCCGCTGCGTCCCGGCAGGTTGACATCGAGCAGAATCAGGTCCGGCGGGTCCTCCGCTACGGCCCGCAGGGCCTCCTCGCCGTCGCTCGCCTTGCGCACCGCATATCCAGCTTGAGCCATGAGGAACTCCAGGGACAGGACGATGTTCGGTTCGTCATCGACGATCAGTATCTTATTTCCCATGGTGCTGCGCGCGCCCGTCAGCTGCTGATAACGCAACGGTAATCCGATCGGCAGAAGGCTGCAACGATTCGCGGGGTCTCGACAAGCACGGGGTACCCCGGGCCGGTAGGCGGTGGAGGTTCTCCCCCTTGCGGCACTGCCGGGCCCCGCATCACCTGCTTTTCCCGGCTTATTGCGTAACGCGACGAGGAAACTCTATGGCCCGCGGGCAGGTCTCCGGTCCGTGTACCCGCAACCGGCCCGCGGCGGCCCGAATATCGAGGCTTGCAGCCTCTGCCCCGCTCTTCATCACATGCCTCGCCGATCTGGTTGTCGACCTGCCGGCATCCCGCCGAACGGACTTGGTTAATGCTGCGGGGATTTGCAGGTCCCGAAGCTGACGAACCCGTCCAAAACACCCTAGCCCGCATATTTCATGAGGGGTTCGGGAATCAGGGGCAAGCTGGCACAGCAGGCTGGCCGATCGGGCGCAGAAGCATAGCCGTAGCTATGGTTCAAGCGGGATCGGTCAGGATGCCAAGCCAGATGGGTCCTGAACCCGAACACGACCGCAGGGATGCGGGAGGTAGAGCAACGCATGGAGCAGTTGCCGAGGACCAACTGTCCGCCTGAGGATCGAGCCCGAAGAGACTCCAAACCTTTATTGTTTGCTACGAAGCTCCGCAATCTCGAGTCCGCCTTCGTGAAATATGCGGGCTAGCCTACCAAGCCCGTCTGCACGTACCGGGGGGTAG
>JAHEIA010000487.1 GCA_024639625.1 Chromatiales bacterium | reverse complement strand
ACGACCTTCAAAACGGAGGTGGCAAAACTTTCTACCAGTGCCGAAGAGCTAGGACGATCGAATGCCCAATTGGAGAAGTTCGCCTACGTGGTGTCCCATGACCTGCAGGAGCCGCTGAGTTACATCCTGCGCTATGGGCGTCTCGTCCGCGAGCGTTATTCGGGGCAACTGGATGCCGAGGCCGATCGCTACCTGGGACATATCGCGGACAGCGCAGGCCGCTTGCAGACCATGATCGACGATATACTGGCCTATTCGAGGATCAACACCCAGGGCGAAGACTTTCGTGCCGTGGATCTGGGGACCCTGGCGGATGCGGCGGCCGCCAGCCTGAAAGGTTTGTTCGAAGAGACACGCGCGGTCTATCAACGCGGACCGCTGCCGACGCTCGACGTGGACGCCGCGCAGGTCCAGCAGCTCTTCCAGAATCTGTTTTCCAACGCCTTGAAATTCCGCGGTGCGCAGGCACCGCGGATCGAGGTCACGGCACAGCAAGACCGGGAGGGATGGCGCATCTGTGTGGTAGACAACGGTATCGGGATTGCGCCCGAGGAGCGCGAGCGCGTTTTCGGTATGTTTCAACGGCTGCACGGCAGCGACGAATACCCGGGAACCGGCATAGGTCTCGCCATCTGTCGCGGTATAGTCGAACGGCATGGGGGCGCAATCTGGATCGATGCTGCTGCCGGGCAGGGCAGCGCGATCTGCTTCCGCCTTCCCGCGGCAGCAGCGCCGCGATCACGATAAGATCTCGGGAGGCGAATGCATCCGACGCCGGAACAACTTACGGTACTGCTGGTGGAGGACCAGGCGCCGGAAGTGGACTTGGTGCGGGATATGCTTTCCGGGGTGTCCTCGGTTTGCTTTGACCTGGTCCATGCGGCGCGTCTGGAGGATGGCCTCGCGCGCCTGCGCGACGGCGATGTCGATGTCGTTCTGCTCGACCTGTGCCTGCCGGACAGCCACGGCTATGCGACCTTCGAGCGGGTCCAGAAAGAAGTGCCGCAGCTTCCGGTGATCTTGATGACCAATATGGACGACGAGGCGCTGGCGGCGCGTGCGGTGAGGGACGGAGCGCAGGATTACCTCATCAAACGCCGGGTCGAGCGGGATCTGCTGGTACGGTCGATCCGCTATGCCATCGAACGGCAGCGTGCGGAGGAGGCCTTGCGGGCCAGCGAAGAGCGCTACGCCCTCGCCGTCCAGGGCGCCAACGATGGCCTGTGGGACTGGGACATCGGCACCGGCAGCGTCTATTATTCCGATCGCTTGCTGGAGATCATCGGATTTCGGGGTGCGGACTTTCCCGCCGACATCGACGCCTGGTTCGAGCGCATCCATCCCGCCGACAGCATCGAGTTTCGCCGTGCTCTCGACGCCCACCTAAGCGGCGACAGCGACCACTTTGCCCACGAGTACCGGATTCGGAACCGCTCGTCCGACTACGTGTGGGTGCTTACCAGGGGGGTTGCGGTGTTTGGTCCAGCGGGCGAGGCGTTGCGCATGGCTGGATCTCTCAGCGATGTGAGTTTGCGCAAACAGGCAGAGGCGCAGCTGGTGCACGATGCCTTGCATGACGCGCTCACCGGGCTGCCCAACCGAGCCCTGCTGCTGGATCATATGGATCTGGCGATGCAAAAACTGCGCGGTCGGGATCCCAAGACCTGTGCGGTTCTCTTGCTCGATCTGGATCGCTTCAAGAACGTCACAGAGAGCCTCGGTCATGCGCTGGGCGATCAATTGCTGCAGGACTTCGCCCGTCGGCTGCAGGCGCTGGTGCGCCCCGGCGATACGGTTTCCCGGTTAGGCGGTGACGAGTTCGCGATCCTGCTGCCCGATGTCGATCACCTCGGGCAGGTTACCCGATTGGCGGACAAGCTCCTGGCTGCCTGCACGGGCACCAGCGAGATCAACGGCTACGAGGCCTACACTTCGGTCAGCATCGGCATCGCCATGGCTGACCACAGCTATAGTTCTCCGGAGAACCTGCTGCGCGATGCCGATATCGCCCTGTATCGCGCGAAATCCTCGGGCAGAGCGCGCTACCAGGTATTCGATCGGGCAATGCACCGGAACGTGGTATTCCTGCAGAAGCTGGAGAGCGAGTTGCAGCGGGCGGTCGAAGAAAACGAGTTCGTGATGCATTATCAGCCGATCCTTTCCTTGGAACAGGAACGTTTGGTCGGATTGGAGGCGCTGGTGCGCTGGAATCACCCGCGGCGGGGCTTGATCGGACCCGACGATTTCATCTACGCCGCCGAGGAGACGGGCCTGATCGTGCCTCTCGGCTGGTGGACGCTCCGCGAGTCCTGCCGCCAGACTCGGCTGTGGCAGCGGGACTATCCCGACGATCCCCCTCTGTCCGTGAGCGTCAACGTTTCTGGCAAGTTGTTCAACCAGCCGGACATCGTGTCTGGGTTGACACGTATCCTCGCCGACACTGAATTGGCGCCGGAGAGCCTGCGCCTAGAGCTAACAGAGAGTGTCCTCCTCGACCATGCGGAGGAGGCGATGCGTAAACTCGGCAAACTGCGCACGCTGGGCGTTGGTCTATCGGTGGACGATTTCGGTACCGGCTACTCTTCTCTGAGCTACCTGCAGAAGTTCGACTATGATTCCTTGAAGATTGACCGTAGCTTCGTATCCGAGATCGATCAGTCCGACGGTTCGAGCGCCATCGTGCAGACCATAATCGGTCTTGGCCGGATGTTAGGGATGAACATCATCGCCGAGGGGGTGGAGACCCAGAGCCAGCTGCATCGCCTGCAGGAGCTGCGTTGTCCCCAGGTGCAGGGTTACTGGTTCGCCAAACCGATGGACAGTGCAGCTCTGTCCCGTATGCTGGCGGAACGTCCTCTCTGGATGCAGGCGAGCACGGTCTGAG
>JAHEIA010000486.1 GCA_024639625.1 Chromatiales bacterium | reverse complement strand
TTCCGCACGACACCCGGCGAATGTCGGGTCGACGGCGGCTCATCAGCCACCGACGAAACCGCCCCAGACAGAATACGGCACTCAGAGTGCGGTAACGCTCCTGAGGCGGCCAAACGGAAGTGAAACCGGCTGATGAGCGAAACGGTTCCAATTCAGGAATGCATTGAGGAGACCGACATGAAATACACCCCATTCGCGATGTTCGTTTTCGGTACCACCGCTCTGGCGGCAGCGCAGGTTTGGGCCGCAGAGCCTTCCGATACCGGCATGACGCTGACGCCCGACCAGTTGACATGGGAACCCAATCCGCGGGTCCCCGGCCTGGGCGTGGCCAGGATCATCAGTAAAGGCACGGAGGCCGGGCCCTATGTGTATCGGGTCCAGTTTCCCAAGGGCCGCATCGTGCAGGCGCACTCTCATCCTGATGACCGTACCTATACCGTGCTCGAAGGCACCTGGTACATCGGGTGGGGCGAGAAATACGATGAAATCAAGCTGATCGCCCTGACCCCCGGCAGCTTCTACACGGAACCGGCAGGCGTGGCCCATTTCGTGGCCACCCCGGACGGAGAGGCGATCGTACAGGTCACGGGAACAGGTCCGACAAGGGTTGATTACGTTGACGCAGCGTCCGCTGCAATGAAATAGCAATATCGACTGCAGCACGTTCGCACGGCGGTTTTCGAGCCGTGCTGTGACGTGCGGCTCGAGCCCGCCTAGCGCCGCAAGCAGCACGGCCTTGCTCCTCTTCGGCACAGGAATGGAGGCGGGTCATCAAGGCCTCTCGGCGGGAATGGGCCGGAGTCATGGACTCGCTCTCGGCGCCTCGCAGCGGGAGGTAGAGATCGAGAGCGGGACAATGCCGATAGCCCGGTGGTACCCCGGTTGGCTTCGCATATAGGTACGCTTCAGGATTCGGGTTGAAATGGCTGTATGAGATACGTGGAACCCGCCGCGGCGTGACAGGGTCTTTTCATCGTGATACCGAACTGCTGCCCAGGGCGGGTTGTGCGTCTGGCCGTATTCGGCAGAACCAGACCGCCGCAGGACCCTGTCGCTGGAAAGGCTGTGGGAGAACCATCGAAGGTTCCGTCCTATGCGCGCCGGCAACCCTGCATAACCCGGCGACCGTTAGTGCGGGATCGCTGCTTCGCAGCTACTCGAAGAACTTTTTCATTGCGCAGCGGCGCATCGGTGCCCGTCCAGTTTGGCAAAAACCACCTGGGCGACCAACCGGGTTGTTACCTAACGGACAAGGGCTTTGATGAGTGGTGCGGCATACAACCACCACGGATAAGTCCATGGATGAAACCCAACCGCATTATGACCTGGCGACTGTCAAGCCACCAAAAATCGTACAAGCCAAGAGCGGCGAGATCCCCCAAGCGGTGAAAGAATACGACCTGATACGCGGCGCACGATTGACCGGGAGCTGTTGTTCTCGATTGCGGACACGAACTCTACTACTCAACTTCCAGAAAACGCAGACACTCTGGTTCGAGTTCCTCGCGTGCCCGTTCGAGAATCCGCCGTTCCAGTTCGGGTGTCATCAGCGCTCGGTAGGCGCCGACCTTGCCCTCGCGGATGAAATGGCCGGTTTTGAAAAGCGGTGCGCGCGACGGGATTTGCTGTGAAAACTTTTCGTCGTGCGCCTTCATCCAGTTGAAGGAACTGTATTCTAGCACCGCGGCCTTGTGCTCGGGCGTCAGCGCCCACCCGAGTAACGCGGCAATCCGATCCACGCTGCCGGTCAGGTCGCGCTTGAGATCCTGATAGCGCAGCAGCAGCACGCGTTCGTGGTCGCGGTAGGGCCACCAGCTCTTCACGTTGCGGTACCAGGCACCAAACGCCAGCCAACGCTCCACGTGCGAGGCGAACGACGGCGGGCATTCCAGCCCGACCAGTTCACGCGCGCTATCGTTGAGGTTCATGATGTGATGGTAGAAGCTTACGCAGCAGTCGCGCGGGTCGCGCATCGTGAGCACGACGTACGCGGTGCCGATGCCCGGGGTTTGTTCCGCGGTGCAGTGGGTCTTGAACAGGCGCGGCTCGGGTAGGGTGTCATACCAGTCCAGCACTTGCTGCCAGTTCATGCCCGGGCGCGGGCGCTCCAGCCAGGGCACCACGCGATCGATGCTATCGAAATTCGGGTCGCCACCTGTGCGCATCTGGTGGAGGATCTGCTGCATCCAGGTGGTGCCGGCCTTGGGCGCGGTGGTGATCAGCACGTCCGACGGACGGGCCCGAAAGTGCGCTAGCACCCAGGGGTCGTGCGTCTCGTCGGCCTGTCCCCAACGGGGGTTGATGGTAATTGTCTTCGGCATGACGCTCCTCCGTATCCGATCTGCTGCTGTAAGGGGATCTACCCGCCAGGTCCGGGTCGGGCCTCGGGCCTGCCGACCGGGCGACTGCTGCCCTTATGCCCTAGTGTTTATTGTGTTCTATTCTGCAAATTTGATAAGTGGGGATATACAGAACTTAATGTTCAGTGACGGAGAATGATTTTCGACTAGCTGGAGAGATCCGCTGCACGTTTGCCGGCGATCCTAGAGCTAATCTGCCCCCCGGCGAGCTGAATGGCAAGGAATCTCCGACCGATGAGGAAACGGTCCTCGATTACCTTTGAACCCGTGAATATCAACGAGGGTGGCTCGGCAACCCGACTCAGGGGCAACCCGAAGAGGTGTTTGCGTTCGCGACTGAACTGAGTAGTCCGCTTTCCTGTCGAGTAACTCTATCAGATTCCCAGCTTCCGGGAGGATCGGGGCATCCCGGTCGAGAATGAGCACGAGTGGCGTTGTTGGACAGGCCATCATAGGCGAATAGAATAAGCCGCGAATGCAGCAGGTATTCTGGCCGGTGTGATCTTGACATCGAAAAGCACAGACGCCCGGACCTA